>JBLHGY010000099.1:0-6529 GCA_047616665.1 Polaribacter sp. | reverse complement strand
TAGAGCAAGCAGAGCAATGTGCAACTTTAGTGCATTATAAAGGGAAATGTACCGTAAAGTCTGGCGAGTTTAAAGATTTAGAACCAAGATGCTCTAAGTTATTACAATTGGGGTTATCTGCAGAATTAATATAACGTATGGAAAACGTATTTAAGTATTTCGAGTTTTCAAATTTCTTTAAAGACGCATCTGATAGTTTTTCAGGAAATGAAATTTGTTTTACAGTCTTAAATGAAACGCATTTTTTAATTTTTGAAAAAATAAATGAAACCTATAACCTATATGTTTCTAAATACAATAACAAAGCAGAGGTGGGCGTAAAGCCTGCTCTTATTTTAGAGTTATTAATAGAGAATTACGATAAAAGTCTTCCAGAGCACCGCATTGCCATGCGACAATATTTAGGTTAACTCGTTTTTTAAGTAGGCTAGGGCTAGCAATTAATTTTATACGGTGTTAGGCAGTAGGTTTTTATTCCGCAATTACAATTTTAATTTTGTTTTCAGTTAGCTTTTCTAATTCAAGTTTTTCTTTTTTATTTTCGACAATTAGATAATTAATATCCTCAAAGTCAAAAGTTAGTTTATACTTTTTTAAGCGTTCGTGAAATTCTTCAAGTTTTTTAGCGTTATCAAAATCTGAAATATCAATTATTAGCTCGTCTTTATTGTCTGCCTCAAAAGGAATATATCTCCATTCTCTTTCGTCATAAAACCTCCTTTTTTCAAAAACTCTTGATTTTCCAGCATACTCAACTAACGTTTCTTTTTTATTCTCAAACTGTTTTAAAAATAAAGTAATGTAAGTTAAGTTATGACCAACTTTGGCTAAAGTCAAGGGAACTTCGATTCCGTAATTTTTATTTTGTATAATTGGAATAAATTCGGGTGTCATACTTGCAAAGCTTGCGAAAATATTTGCTAGAAAGGATTCGGATTGCACATACATAATTGGATTTAAACTTTTGCTTAATTTCCATTTTTCAGTCAGACAAATCCCGTGATTTCCATATCGTTTTCTGTGTTGATTTGAAAATTCAAAAGGAATATCACAGAAACAAACCATTGCAACGGGTAAAAGAGTTGCTCTATGTCTGTAACTTTCGGAAAGATGAGTAAATTCAAGATTATATCTCGGATAAAATGCTTTCGATTCTAGTATTAATTTGAGGTATTCAAATTCTGTAAAATGGAATAATTCATTCGAACTTAAATTCATTAATGTAGTTTTTGTTAACTTACTGACGTTTAGTATAAGAAACGTAGGGCAGTAAATACGCACTTACGTTTCGGTTTATTACTTAGCTAAATATAAATATTTTGCTTTTATTTTTTCTTCTATAAACGCCAAATTTTATATTTAGCGGACTTTATTAATACTCACGGACTTTTCGGTTTAGCATAATTGCCCTATGTTTTTTATACATTGTTACTAACTGGGCTTACCCGGCACTACTTTCCATTTTGTAAGCAATATCAGGAGTAGTTAGTTTCTTAAGTATATCTTCAAATAGACTATAGTCATTAATATAATCTCCAAGAGTATTCTCAGGTAATGAAATTTCATTAGCAACTTCTAAAGCCTTGTTATCTTTTCCTTTTGCATCTATATTATTAGCTTGTTCTGTATAATAAGATTCAATAGCTCCTTTTGGAAGGATATAAATGTTATTTGATTGTAATTCCTTTTGGAGGAGATTAAACTCAGTTAATAATTCACTTTCTTTAGATAACTCTTCTTGAAAATTACTTTTTGAAAAACGTTCTTCTAAATAAGTTATAAATGAAATCACACTGGGGTCATTTATAGAAATTTCTTCTTTTTTAATTTTTGAAAATAAATCCGCTAAAATGTACCCATCATTACTAGTAGAATTTTTTATAACTTCTTTTTTAATTTTTTTGAAAGAGACAGTTTTGGTAAATAATGATTTTATATATTCTAATTTTGATATATCTAATTCAGTGTACTTCATTAAATCTCTTAATACATCATCATAACAATCTAAGTCGCCTAATATTAACCAAGGAATTTTAAACCTATCTAATATTTTAATATAAGTAAGGAAATTACCTTTTCCGTCAACACGAGCTATTGAAGCATTTTCATAATCTAATACTTGTTTTTTATTTAATATTTTATCGAATATAGAAGGTAAGAGGTATTCCTCTCCTCCTTCAACAAGTAATACTTTATCAGAGAAAAATATTTCAGTATTTTTAGACCATATAAAACGTATTATTTTATTTGTCTCTTCTTTTGTTAATTCGGCATCATATGAAATTTGAGTAACTATTGTCTCATTCGTTTCAGATAGCTTATTAGCAACTATAACATTTTGAATTGGTGTGTTTTTTAAAAATTCAATAGAATGTGTACTTACAATTAATTGATTTGAATCACAATCACCTAAATATTTTTCTAATTCAGATGAAATTACCCTTCTTGCTTGTGGGTGAAGAAATAATTCAGGTTCTTCAGTTACTAATAAGGAACTAGACTTGTGAAAAGTTCGACAATATGTTGTAAAAAGAGAAATGATAATTGCACTTTGAATCCCTGAACCTTTTTTATCTAATGGTCTATCAATACCATCATCTACATAAATTTGTACATTTTTATATATATCATTTTTCTGACTAGGAAGTAACTTAAATGAGACATTTTTGTGTGATATAGCTTTTTGTAGAAGTTCCCTCAATTCAGTTGTTGAGCCATCAAATACTTTATCAGCTAAACGTTTAATATCTTCGCTCTTTTTATTAATCTCTTCCTCAACAACATCTTTTCCATTGTCCCACAATGTTTTAATTAATTTACCATACCAAGTATAATGAACTAATCTTAATTCATCTTTTGGGTTTCTAAATGCTGGAATAATAGCTGTTGTTACTATTGAGTTTTTTAATTCATTTCTTAAAAAATGAGATATCCAGCATTTTCTATCGTTATCTACTATTATTATTCCAAAACCTGAATTATCATTTTTTCTGTCTTTACAAAAGAAGACTAGTACTTTTTGTGAATTTTCCAATAATGATATGAGGTTGGTTTTATCAAACCATTTAACCTTTCTATCACGTTCTTCTGGAATTTTCGATACTTTATCACTAGTTTCTAATTCATCTAAGTTAGAAAAAAAAGAGTAATCAATATATCCGTTATCTTTATCTAAAACATCCTTAGGTTTGTTAATAACAGAAAATGATGTTTTCTTTTTTATTTTTGCTAATTCTTCTTGGTTAAAATCTTTTCCTTCAAGTTCTGCTTGAATATAAAAATAG
Organism: Polaribacter sp.; assembly: GCA_047616665.1. Lineage (GTDB taxonomy): Bacteria > Bacteroidota > Bacteroidia > Flavobacteriales > Flavobacteriaceae > Polaribacter. Next base: position 3,245 of record JBLHGY010000099.1, on the reverse strand, counting down.
TCAGAAACATTTTCTTTAATCTCTCCAGTTCCAGAATCTACAGAACTATATGTATGATAATCATTTTCATCATATTCTCTATATGTAGGGTTTTTATTACCAAATAAAATATCTAATGCTGTTATAATATTAGATTTACCGCTGTTGTTTTTACCAACTATAACATTCTTACCCTTATGTAATTTAAAATTTACGTTTTTAAGACTTTTATAATTTTTAATATAGACATTGGAAATATACATTAAGCTTGTTTTTTTTTGCCTTGTTGGTAACGTGTAAGGAAAGTTGCGTGTTTCAAGCAACTAATTTTGTAAATAATTACGGACCAAGAAAGTCCGCGAGGACTTTCGTAAATTGGCTAAAAACAGCAATTAATTTTATACGGTGTTGCCAATAGTTTTTTTATTTTAATAATTCTAGTTTTTTAATTTCGTAAATTAAAACTTCCTTATTCCTTTTAATCTTAATTTTTATATTCTCACTTTTTTCATATTTCCACTTTCTATTGTTCACTAATTTACAAAAATCGAATTTTGAGAAATTTCCAAAATTAGTTTTATTTATTTCTAGTATTTCATCGCCTATTTCTAATTTACCATCAGAATCAGATTTGTTAAATATTGCTCCAACAAATAATTTATTATCTCTTAAATCAGGTTTAAATCCAAAATCTTTAATAGAACTATAATCATAGTCTTTATTTTTTTTCAAGTATATAATGCTATTTTTCCAATCTAATATAATGTCAAAAATTTTTAAAAAACCTGTACCAATAATATCTGAATGTTTACGGAATTTCAAAATTTTATTATTTAGTGAAATGTCTCCGATTCTAAAGTTTTTACTTTTAGCAAAATAAGTTGTGTCTGATTGGGATTTACCATTTACACCGTATGTAGTTGAGCCTTTTATGAAAGTACTTTTTAATAAATCTTTTTTCTTTAATTTGTGATAAATCTTTTTTGGTAAAGTAATTTGTCCATTAGAACCAGTGTCAAAAGTTATATTTTTAACTTCATTACCATTTATTGATAAACTAACTAAAGGAGTACCAGATATTTTTGCTTTGAATTTTAATGATTTATAATCATCTGTAATCTCTAGTTTTGAAATGTTGTCTGTTAAAGTTAATGTTTGATTTTCATAATCTATTTTCCAAAATGCTTCTTTCATAAGATTAGCACCAATAATGCCATCAAGTTTGATACATTTCATTATATCTGAGGAATTCAAATTCTGTATTATTGCTCCAGTATTTAAAAAATTTACAGAACCAATTTTTACATTCGAAAGTGAAACATATTTTTGGCCAGTAACTTTATTCCCTCCAGAATCTTCAACACTTCCTTTTGCCTTTGTTTTTAAACGTAATTTTTCAGCAAATTCTAATGAAATAACATTTGGAGCTCCTGTGTCAAATAAAAAATTTGCTTTCAAGCCATTTACTTTAACTTCTAAAATTGGTAATCCTGCACGAAATTCAAATGGGATTGTTATAAAAAAATCTTTTTGTTGAGTTTTTCCAGATTTCATTAATCGTAATTGCTTTAAGGAATTACAACTTGTTAATAAAATTAAGAATATTAAAATGTAGTGTCGTTTCATAAATTATTGGCAACAATTGTATATCCACATTGTTGATATATACAATATTTGTAATATCAAATTTAAAGAAAAAAAGCACTACTATTTATACGTATTTATACGTATTTTTTTTCTTTAAATGTTAAATTTTACTGGGTTTCAGAAAAAAATAATACTGCTTTTTTTTTAAGAAGTAAAGATACCTAAGTAGCATAAACTTTTTTGTTCAATTCAGTCCAAAATGTATTTATAGAAGTCCTATTTTTCATTGCTGTTTTTTTTGGAGAATCGTTTACTATTTAGCAGCGCTGTTGTGTATGCTTTGTTGGGTGTTTTATTTAGAAAATAAACCTAACGTTTTTATTTTAATTCTTTTACAAATCCATATGTCGGAACAGGTGTCTTTCCATTAGGCATTTGGCTATAAGCTTTATAAAATATAAATTTCTTACCCTTGTCAAGTCCTTTAAACACTTGTCCAATTGATTTATGTATTAAGTTGTTTTCCTCTTTGGTGCTAACGGTGTCTTTTAAGTCAATATTGGTTAGGTATTCAACCATTGGGAAGTAACCATCTTGCATACCTTGAGGGAAAATATTGATGATTTGTGGGTTGGTTTTAATTGCATTCATTATCAAAGGAAACTCAAGAGTGTCTTCAGATTACTAGAGTCCTTTCTGTATATGTAAAACAGCGCACTATGTTAAAGAATAAAATACATGGAGAAGCCGTTTTGGGGACACCTAGTAAAGCTGTTGTTAGTTCCTTAAAGCGTAGTTTAAAGCAGTTACTTAAGGAGATAAAGAGTTTAGAGGAGAAATTATTAATCTTGGTAAAAGCATCCCATCAAGATTTATTTACACGTCTAAAAACAATACCAGGTATTGGCAGAAAAACAGCGATTATGCTGATCGTTTTAACGGGTGGTTTTGAACGTTTTTCAAGCGCCAGAGAATTATGCAGTTACGCAGGTCTTACTCCTATAATAAGGCAAAGTGGTAGCAGTGTAAAAGGGAGGCCAAGAATTAGTAAAATGGGCAATCAAAAACTACGTAATTTATTATTTATGTGCAGTTTTACGGCCTGCAAATACAATAAAGCATGCAGAGATTTGTATGAAAGAATAGTTGCAAAGGGAAAAAGAAAAAAATTGGCTTTAATTGCCGTGTGTAATAAGCTCCTAAAACAAGCATTTGCAATTGCAAAATCGGGATTAATATTTGATGGAGCATATAAAAGTACGCTAGTGAAAAATTAATGAGTTTTTACTTGTTTTTTAGCACAGTACTTTGTTGGCTTTAGTTTTTTAGTTTTCTGCAAATTTTATTAATGGTTTTATATTTCCATTGTCAGCTTCTCTTAACGCTATGGTATACTCTTTTCTTGTTTCATCTGCTCTAACCATATTTGACTTGTGCCAGCTGAAAATTTCTTTTCCGAAAATAGATTCAATAATTATATCAGCCATCATTCTTGAGTGTCTACCATTTCCATTGGGAAAGCAGTGAATTGCTACGATTCTATGTTTAAATTTAATAGCAATTTCTTTAGGTGGATAAGTCTTGTTTTCTAACCAATATTTAGTGTCATCAATTAGATTTTTCAGTTCTATTCCGATTTGAGTCCATTTTATTCCAATGTTTTTGTCAGTCTTTCTAAA
>JBLHGY010000098.1:0-6633 GCA_047616665.1 Polaribacter sp. | reverse complement strand
ATCTGCATCTTCAGTATTGATGTTGGCACCCATATCGAGTAAAAATTTTACAACTTCTTTAGTATTACTCTGCACTGACATTATTAAAGCTGAACGCCCCTTTTTGTCCTTTGAATTGATATTTGTATTTTTTTTTGATAAGAATTTTATAATTTCTAGCGAATTATTATTTGCAGCATTCATAAATGGAGAACGGCCTTTATTGTCCTGCAAATTCACATTAACGCCTTTAGAAATAAAATAGTTGTAGGTTGCTAAATCTTTATTGTTATCTGCAATAGCATGCAAAGGATTCTTACCATTTTCATCAATACAGTTCGTTTTAACCCCAACGCTTTCTAGAAATTTATATGTTTGTAAGGTGTTCTTTTTCCTTCTTATACCCTGGCTTGCAAAAATCATTGTATTTTCTCCTTTGGTCACTCCTTTATCAATTAAAGTCTTCAAAAAAGAAATATTTCCACCTTTCGCAGCATATTCAAAAATACCATTACCATTGTTATCTGTATCTTCTAAAGAAGCACCTTTAGATAAAAGATAGCGTACTAAACTATCGTTTTCTAAATAGGGTGCAACTAATAATAATACGTTTGCTCCCTCGCGGTTTTTATCGGTTTTAATATTTGCTGATATTTTAATTAAATAATCATACATTTTAGTATTTGTTTGACCTGTTGAAGCTGCAAAATTTAAAATAGTATATCCATGATCATCAACTATATTTGTTCTAGCACCTTTTGAAACTAAATATTTCATTAGTTTTAGATTGTTTTTATAAGCCGCCCAAAAAATATAGGTTCGTCCATCATGTGTTTTTTTATTCACACCATTCCCTTCTTTTGAAAGCAAATATTTGATTGTATTATTATCTGTATTTTCTAAAATAGCATAGACAACAGCATCAAAAGCATTGCTATTTAATTCAGAGATATTATTTCCTTTAGAATTTTTTTCATCAATCACTTTTATAGATGGATTTGCTTTCCAAAAATTTCTTTCATGAAAAATATTTGTTTTTTGAGCAAATGTTGCAGCACTTAAAAGAAGGGATGCAATGCATATCATTTTTAATTTTTTCATCATTTATTTTTTAACAAAAGATTCTATGATGTTCTCCATTTCTTCTTTTGTTGTTACTTCTTCAGAAAATAAATGCTTGTATAATGGTTTATTGTCAACCTTTGTTTCTAGGGTTAAGTTTGTATTTCGGCCATAAACTTCATTCCATTGATTTCGAACCATTTCCCATTTAGAAGTGTTGGCAATCCACCATTCTTTTGCAACCTGGCATCTCGCGTCAGGCACTTTTTTATACGTATTGTAACCTTTTTCATTCGCAAGAATGAAATCTTCTTTTCCATTTTGACGAAGAATCTTACTATTGTCTTGATCATGAACCCAACCATAATTTGTAATTTCATGGCGGTTACCTCTTAAAGTAATGTTGTAATCACTTCTTTGCGTGTATTCCCTTCTTGGTAAAGGAGCGGTTGTGGTGTTTTCCCAGTAGCTTTTTCCATCTAAGTGAACCCATGTTCCAGATCCTTCATAACGCGGACTGTCATCTACCTGATATACTTTCTGAGTCCATTGTTTTCGAACGTTTTTCTTGTCTTTTTGCTCAAAAACCCATTGATTATCGCCGTTATACATATAGAAGCCTGTATTTTGATATAGCCAATCTTGTCTCCAATGTTTAACAATCATAGGTTTGTTAGGGTTACCAACTTGTAAAATATGTTGAATAGATATTTTATTGTTTTCATCTTCTACCAACTCGGCCCATTCTAAACCTTTACTAACTTTGGTTTTAGAAGGCAAGTAAGCAGCATCTTTGCTATAATTGAAGGTTTCTGTAAAATTGAAGGTTATTTCAAAACAACCACACATTTCCTTTATTGAATTTTTATCTTTTGTTTTTTTACTTTGAGCATTTGCAGAAATAGCTATAATAATAGTTAAAACTTGGAGGAATATTTTTTTCATTGTGCAATTAATTATTATGATTAATATTTTTTACAAAAATATATAACTTATTTAGATTAAATAAGAATAAGACCACATATTTGTAAAAAATTATCAATAATAATGCTATAAAAAATTTCAACATTACTGTTTTTTTTCAAAAAAAGATTGAATAAAAAGATTCTTTTAAAGTGTAAACTTTAAAACTATCGTTCTATAGAAACATAATTTAGGTGAAAAGAATTTATAATAAAGATATTTGATTAAGAAGAAGAGAAAAAGGCTATTTAAAAGAGATTTTAATTAGCTTTTTTTAGTTAAAATTAAATGCGTTTAAAATAGTATTTAGAACAGGAGAGCGCATCATTGCGCCTACAGATGTCTTAACATAATTACATTATAGATTTAAATTTCTAATAGCGTAATTTTTATAATTATAAAAGGTAATAATTTGTATGTTGTCTAATTGTTAATGTTAGTAGCTATTATATTTAACAATTAAAATCTGTGCGCAAATATAAATATTTGGAGATACATAAATAGAGAATAAAGTTTAGTGTACTAATTATAAATGCAAACGATAATACGAATCCTTTTATTTGTTCCATTGTTTTACAAACTCAAAGTTTAAATATTTTTAAATCTTAATAATAAAAAAAGTTAATTAATACACTTTCCCTGCAGAAATAATTTCTTTTTCAATTTACAAATTTTCCCTACTATTATATAGTGCTGCAGATGAAAGCTTGATTGCAATCGCAATCTGTATTAATTAAAATTTTTAAATAAACTTCAACATTTCTAAAAAACTATTTGTTGTATTTATGTAGTCCAAAAAGTATTGATAAAAGATCAACTGTTTTGATACCTCTTAGGTGTTATTCCGAATTTTATTTTAAAAGCCTGAGTGAAATTGGATAGGGTTGTATACCCAATTTCTTGATAAATATCTGATGACTGTTTTAATTTATGTTTTAAAAGGAAGGCAGCATGTTCAAGTCTTTTTTCTTGAAACCACCTACCTGGAGAACTTTGAAAGTGTTTTTCAAATGCTCTTTTAAATGAGGATGCACTCATATTAGCTAAAAACGAAAGTTCTTTTATTGATAGTTTATTTATTATATTATTTTCAACTGTCTGAATAAACTTTTGTTTACTATTATCACTACCATTAATTAAGGAATAAAGAAAATTCACACCTTTAATTTCAATAAGATATAGCATTATTTCATCAAACTTAGCATCTAAAATATTCTGTTGAATTGGTTTTGGTAGTTTAGATATCTTCAAAATACTCCTTGTAAATCCTTTTATATATAAATCATATTCGAATGAATACGTCGAAGAATAGCTTGCATTTTCTTGTGGCTCCAGTTGAAATTTTCTAATAAAATTGAAGACAGCTTCATTAGAGAAGAAGAATAAAATACTTCTATATTTGGTTTCATTATTATAAAACTTCTCGGTCATTAGGCTATTCCCAGCCTTCATTAATAGAAATTGAGAGTTATTAATTAAACACGATGAGTTGTCAAAAAAGACTTCTTTTGTTCCATTTTGAAGAAAACTAAACGTGTTTTTACTAAGTGCAATTTTTTGTCTGGAGATTTCTTTAATATTTACGTAATCATAAATTTCAATGGAGTGAGAAGTGTTTAATTTTAAGTCATCTGGTAATTTAATTATATTAATAGGGGTTTTCTTCATTTGAACACAAATTTAAATTTAAACAAGGTATAAGGAGTTATATAATTATGTTTTTAAGTATCAAAATTATTTTAAACTATTATATAAATTTTTTCATTTAGAGATTTAATATTATGGTCGAAGGCTCTGTTTAAAATAATTATATTCATAGGATTAAGTTATCCCAAGATTTAATCAAATATTAAGTATACGCAATAATTTAAAGATCTCTAGAAGGTTCTATTGTGCAAAAGGCCCTATTATTATTATTATTATTATACGTTATAGAGTGATTGAAGTTTTGTTTTAAAGCATTGTGTTAAAGATATTTATTATATTTTCTTAATTAGATACATATAAACAGGATAATGATCTGAATACCCCCCAGTATATCCACCGTTAGAAAAACTTCTAAAAGGATATCCTTTAAATTTTCCTTTTTTATCACTTAAAAAATGTTTGTTAAAAATCATAGCTTTGTACATTTTATAAGTAGAAAAATCTTTTTCTCCTGTATCCAATAACGGTAATGAAATTAGAATCATGTCAAAGAGATTTAAATTGTCTCTATAGGCTAAAGTGTTAAATCCTTTTCTGTGTAAATTTTCGTATGGATTGTAGATATCATTTTCCCCAACATTTTTCTTTTTTCTTTTTGTTTTTAAAATTTTCTTAAAGCTGGTATTATTTGGGTCATCATTAAAATCTCCCATCGTTAAGATTTTAGCATTTTCTTCTTTAGCTCTAATTTTTTCTATGATTTTTATATTTTGATATGCGGCTTTTTCTCTTAAAGGTCTGCTTTTTGCCTCACCACCGCTTCTAGAAGGCCAATGGTTTACAATTATATGAATTAATTCATCATCTAAATAACCAGAAACCAATAATTGGTCTCTTGTAAACACTTTTCTATTATTCTTGTAAATATTAGGATTAAATACTTCGTGATGTACAGGTTTAAAATATTTTTTTTGGTATAATAAAGCTACGTCAATTCCGCGTTTATCAGGAGAGTCGTAATGCACAATGCCATATTTTTTTTGTATTAAATGTTTCGATTTTATTAAATCTTCTAAAACACTTCGATTTTCAACTTCAGAGACTCCTATAATTGCTGGGCTTGTTTTTGCCTCTTCTAATCCTATTTGGGCAATGGTGCTTGCTAGTTTGTCAATCTTATCCCAATACACTTTAGATCGGTTAAATTTCATCTCCATCATCGGGCTTGCTTCGTCATTTATAGAAAGATCGTTTATTGTATCAAATAAATTTTCTAAGTTGTAAAAGGCAATGGTTCTAATGGTGTATTTCTTTGCGTTTTTCTGAGAAAAAGAAATACAGATTTGAAATAGTAAGAGCACTAATACATAGTTTTGCTTGTTCATTTTTCGCCTATTTTTTGTTATAAATTTACAGAATAAAAGGCATTATTTAAAATATTTTTTTGATTTTAGAAACTTTTTTCAAAAAATAAGTAGTAGCTTTACTTTGCTATTTAATTGAAAAAGATAATGTTATGACTAAAAAAATTGTACATCTAGTACTGTTTTTGTTGTGCTATACAACAGTATATTCCCAAAATAGTATCAAAGGAATTCTGCTAGAAAATAATTCTAAGAAGCCATTATCGAATGTTTATGTAAGTATTAAAAATACAATTTTTACTACAAAAACAGATTTAAATGGAGTCTTCCATTTAAAGGCCCTTTCGCAAGGGAATTATATTTTAGAAATTAAGTTTAATGGATTTGAAACTCAGAATTTTCCATTAGAAATTTCTAACAATACCATAGATTTGGGTGTTATTTTATTATTTAAAGATTTCACAGATGAACTAGACTTGAGTATTATTACAATCTCAGATGACGAATTAAATAATGATGCAAGCGCTGCCGATAATATTTCTGGTCTTTTACAAGCTTCAAAAGATATTTTTTTAAGAACTGCTGCTTTTGAGTTTAGTTCCTCTTTTTTTAAAGTAAAGGGGTTAGATTCTGGAAATGGTAAAGTTTTAATTAACGGTATTCAAATGAACAAGGTCTATGATGGTAGAGCGCAATGGAGCAATTGGGGTGGACTAAATGATGTTTTAAGAAATCAAGAATTTAGTAATGGTTTAGCAGCCTCTAATGTTACTTTTGGCGGTATTTTAGGAGCTACAAATATGAATACAAGAGCCTCTTTACAAAGGCCCGGAACAAGACTTTCTTACTCTTCTTCTAATAGAAGTTATGTGCACAGGGCAATGGCAACCCATACCACAGGTGTTTCTAAAAATGGTTGGGCAATGACTTTTTCAGCAAGTAGAAGAGCGGGAGTTGAAGGTTTTAATGACGGTACTTCTTACAATGCATATTCTGTATTTACATCTATAGAAAAGAAAATTAACGACCACCACAGTATTAATTTTACAGGTATTTTTACACCAAATAGAAGGGGGAAATCTTCACCAAACACCCAAGAGGTTTTCAATTTAAAAGGAATTGAATATAATGAGTATTGGGGAGATTTAAACGGTAGAAAATTAAACGCTCGAATAAAAGAAGTGGTAGAGCCTATCTTAATGATAAATCATTATTGGGATATTTCAAAAAATGCAACACTTCAAACAAATGCATCCTATCAATTTGGAAAAATAGGAAATAGTCGTTTAGATTTTAACGGTGGTGCAAATCCCAGTCCTACCTATTACCAAACTTTACCAAGTTATTTTTTAAGAAGGAATGACTTATCTAGAGCATATATTTCACAAGAAAACTTTGTTAATAAAGGGCAATTAGATTGGGACCGTATTTTTGATGCAAATAGGACCAATACAAATGCTGGCTTAAACAATGCCTATGTATTGTATGAAGATAGAAATGATGACAAACAAATTACAGTAAATACCATCTACAATTTAGAGATAAACAACCATATTTCTATAAACGGAAAAGTAGAATATAAGCAGTTGCGCTCTCATAATTTTGCAGAGGTAATCGA
>JBLHGY010000097.1:0-6687 GCA_047616665.1 Polaribacter sp. | reverse complement strand
ACTACTTTTAACTTCTTGATTTGTTAATTTTTCAAATCTATCTAATATCTTATGAAAATATGCTTCTCTTAGTTCCTCTGTATCTTCTATTCCTGGTGCTAATGGAATTAAGAAAAACCCTGCTTCTTTGCCTTCGGGTGCAGAAGTATTATCTGTCATAGAAGTAAAGTTAGCATAAAACAATGGATTTGTTGGCCATTTAGGATGATCATAAATTTCTTCTGCATGTAAATCAAAATCTGTATCAAAAAATAGAGTATGATGACTTGCGTTTTCTATTTTCTTATCAAAACCAACATAAAATAACAACGAAGAAGGTGCAAATGTCTTCTTATCCCAATATTTTTCTGAATATTGTCTTAAACCTTCCTCTAATAAAGTTTCTGTATGATGATAATCTGCACCACTTAAAACTAAAGTAGTTTCAATGGTTTTGCCATTTACCAACAAACCAGAAACATTTCGTTTTTTGTCTGTTAAAATTTTTTCTACATTGGCATTTACTTCAAAATTTACACCTAAAGAGGTTGCTAAAGAAACCATGCCTTCAATTACCTGATACATGCCACCTCTTGGGTGCCAAGTACCTAAACCAAAATCTGCATAATTCATAAAATTATAAAAAGCGGGTGTATTACTTGGTTTTGCTCCTAAAAACAATACGGGAAATTCTAAAATTTTAATTAGTTTACTACTTTTTATATTTTTCCTTACCTCTTTTCTAATGGTAGAAAAAAACTGAGTAACTCTAGCCACAGTTTTGGTTGTGACTAATTCTAATGGAGAAATACCCGGTTTGTAGACAATATCTAAAACAGCTATTTCATAATTTGCTTTTGCAGAATCTAAGAAAGATTTTAGGTGCTTTGCACTTCCTTTCTCTTCTGACTCAAACATCTTATAAATATCCTCTAGATTTTCAGAAATTTTTAATGAAGAATTTTTACCGAAATAAACCTCGTAACCTGGACTTAACTTATCTAAAACATAATAATCTGAAGGTTTTTTACCAAAATCTGCAAAAAACCGCTCAAACACGTCTGGCATCCAGTACCAAGAAGGACCAAGGTCAAATGTAAAACCGTCTTTTTTATATTGTCTTGCTCTTCCTCCTAAAGTTTCATTTTTTTCTAAAACTGTAACGTTATAACCTTCTTTTGCTAAATAACAAGAAGCCGACAACGCAGAAAAACCAGAACCAATAATATAAATGTCTTTTTTCATTAACTATATTTGTTTAACAAAGATACCAAAAAACTAAACAAATTTGAAGATAAAATAAATTATATAACTTTTAATATATCTAAAATACTATCACAGAAAGAAATATTGGTTTTGTAGTCTTTCGTTTTTAATAAAGACGTCCTTCTACCTATAGCAATAAACTCATGGTTAGAAGTTCCTAGAAGACCTTCAACCTGATTAAAGTAATCTTCTATTTTATCTTTATAAGGTTGGACGGTTAATGAAGTTATAAAACACAAATCTTTTTTAGTCTCAAAAAAACCTTTTAAATTATCTAATGGCAAATTCTGACCAAGATAAATAGTCTTATTCCCTTTTAAAAGTAGCTCGTAGTTTAAGTATAAGAGACCTAAATCATGAATTTCATTTTCGGGTAAAAATAACACATATGTTTTATCTGATTCATTAAAAACAGGTTCTATAAGTTCTATATTCGAATGAATTTTTTGAGCTATTAAATTAGATACAAAATGCTCATGAGCAGGCAAGATAGTGTCAGTCTGCCACAACAATCCAATATGATTTAATAAAGGAATAAAAACATCTTTTACAATTTTTTCAAAATGTTTTTTTAATAATAACTTTTTATATGTTTTATCAAACAATACTTTATCAAATTGAAACATTGCCAACTTAAAATCATTAATTGCATGATCATTTTTATTACTACCAAAAGCAACTTCTCTAGACTGCAATAACATTTCTTCTTCAGACATTTTTGCAATTTTTGATACTTTGTAGCCGTTTTTACTTAATAAAACAACATTTAAAATTTTTTGCAAATTTTCATGAGAATAATACCTAATATTCGTGTCTGTTCTTTTAGGCTCTAATAAATTATATCTTTTTTCCCAGATCCGAATTGTATGTGCTTTAATTCCTGAAATATTTTCAAGGTCTTTAATCGTGAAATCTTGCTGAATATTGTCCAATTTTAATGTTTTAAATACTTCAAATATATAAAATTTTTAAACTCAATAAAATATTTATTCATAAAATTGTAACATTTAATATATTTACACTACTAATAGTTAAATAAATCAATTAATAATTGCAAAAAGATTTAGAACGTAAATTTTTATTAGACTTTGAAGCAAATCAAAATATAGTTCATAAAATTTGTAGAATTTATACTACGAATAAAGATGCTCATAATGATTTGTTTCAAGAAATAACCATCCAGGTTTGGAAGAACTACCTTAAATTTAGAGGCGACTCTAAATTTAGCACGTGGATGTATAGAGTTGCCTTAAATACCGCAATTTCATTATATAGAAAATCTACTAGAATAGTAAAAACACAAGATATTAATACTGTTGCTTATAAAATTGAAGCTACCCAATATGATGACACAGAGGAAATACAGTTAAAAGCACTTTACGCGGCAATTCATCGATTGAATGATATAGAAAAAGCACTTATCTTTTTATACTTAGAAGACAAACCTTATAAAGAAATATCGGAAACATTAGGAATTACGAATGTAAATGCAAGAGTGAAAATGAACAGAGCAAAAGAAAAATTAAAAAACATCTTAAACCCATAATTATGGATTTATTAGACAACTATAAAAAGGCCTGGAAAAATCAACCAGAAGAAGCTAGTAAACGCTCGACTATTGAGATTTACAAACTTGCGCACTCCAGATCAGCCTCTATTGTAAAATGGATATTTATAATTGGTATTCTTGAATTTGTAATCTTAAATACACTTTCTTTTTTTATGGATACTGATAAATCAAACGAAGAATTAAACGCACTAGGTTTAGAAAGGTTTATCTTTTATTTCAGTTTTATCTACTATGTTGTTCTTGCTTATTTTTTGATACTATTTTATTTAAATTACAAAAGAATTTCAGTTATTGATAATACAAGGGTTTTAATGAAAAAAATACTTGTTACACGAAAAACAGTAAAAAGGTATGTTATTTTTAATATACTTATGACTGCTTTAATAGTTATAATTGTAACTATAACAACCGTTCAAAATGAATTTGATATTGTTGGCAGTGCAAATATGATACTAATTCTTTTAATGCTTCTAGTCTTAACATTAGGAATTATGTGGCTTTTTTATCAATTATTATACGGATTTTTATTAAAAAAATTAAACACAAATTATAAAGAATTAGCAAAATTAGATACCAATAGTTAATCAAACTATTCTTTATGGGTCACAAATCCTATAAGTTATAAATTTTTGTTTTCAAAAATCCTTAAGCGCTGCTAAAAGAATTTCATGCATTTCTTTGGTATAGTCTAAGTGGGTAACAATTCTAATTCTACCTTCACCCATTGGCGTCAGTAAAATATTTTTGTCTTTCATTTTTTGAATAAAGTTAGACGCACCTATTTTTTCATCCACATAAAAAATAACGATATTCGTTTCTATCGTTTCCAACTTGGTAACATAAGAAACAGATTCTAAAACCGCACCAATTTCTTTTGCTTTTTGATGATCTTCTTTTAAGCGATTTATATGATTATCTAGGGCATAAATACCAGCAGCAGCTAAAAAACCAACCTGCCTCATAGCCCCACCAAAGAGTTTTCGAATTCTTAAAGCCTTTGCTATATCCTTTTTAGAACCAATTAAAATAGAACCAATTGGCGCTCCTAGACCTTTAGATAAGCAAATAGAAATGGTATCAAATAATTGTCCGTATTGTTCTGGAGACTCGTTTTTAGCGACCAAAGCATTAAATAATCGTGCACCGTCTAAATGAAAAGCTAAGCTATTTTCTTTAGTTATTTTTTGAATTTTTTCTAATTCAGAAAAATCCCAACAAGCACCACCTCCTTTATTTGTAGTATTTTCTATACATACCAACCTTGAATATGGCACGTGAATATCTGCTCTACCAGTAACAGCTTCTTCTAATTGTGCCGCAGTAAACATACCTCTTTGTCCGTCAATTAATTTGCATGTTACTCCAGAATTAAACGCTGCTCCTCCACCCTCGTAATTATAAACATGGGCATACTTGTCACATATTAATTTATCTCCAGGTTGGGTATGTAATTTTATGGCAGTCTGATTTGCCATGGTTCCTGAAGGAAAAAACAATGCATCTTCCATTCCAAACATTTTTGCCACTTTTTCTTGCAATTCATTTACGGTTGGATCACTATTAAAAACATCGTCTCCAACTTTTGCATGCATCATTGCCTCCAACATTTTTGCTGTTGGTTTTGTTACTGTATCTGAAATTAGGTCTATAATCATCTCTTTATTTTGTATTTAATTTCAATAACTATTTAAAATTTTTAAATATCTCGGTGTAAATCTTTTATTATTTTAATAAAACTATCAATCATTATAACCAATCCCTTCTCATAGCGAACCTACATAAATAAACTTAGTATTTAAATCCTCTATTTGAAGAAATATTTTATTTGAGTTATTATCAAAATAATAAAAAGAATTAGTAGTGCTTTTTTCATGTTTAATTAATTTTCTATAAATCTATAAAATATCTATCAACTTTTAAAACGAGAAATCTTAAAATTTCATTTATTTTTGTTGAGCTTATGATTACACAAGACCAACTTAAAGATATTGCTGCTAGAATTGAGAAATTAAAATCTTATTTAGAGATTGATAAAAAACTCGTAGAAATAGCAAACGAAGAAGAAAAAACGGTAGATCCAGATTTTTGGAACGACCCGAAAGCCGCGGAAGTATTCATGAAAGACTTACGTTTTAAGAAAAGATGGGTAGAAGATTATCACAAAACCATTACTTTAAACGAGGATGTGGTTGTATTATATGATTTTTATAAAGAAGGTGAAGTTGAAGAAAAGGAAGTTGTAGAGCAATTTGAAATTACCAATACTTTTTTAGAAGACTTAGAGTTTAGAAATATGCTCTCTGAAGAAGGAGATTCTTTGTCTGCAACCATTCAAATTAATGCGGGTGCCGGAGGAACAGAAAGCTGTGATTGGGTAGAAATGTTGTCTAGAATGTACACTATGTGGGCAGAAAAGCAAGGTTTTAAATTAAAAACACTCAATTATCAGGCAGGCGATGTGGTAGGAATTAAAACAATTACCATAGAAATTGAAGGCGATTACGCTTTTGGATGGTTAAAAGGAGAAAATGGGGTACACAGGTTGGTACGTATTTCACCTTTTGATTCTAATGGTAAACGCCATACAACTTTTGGCTCTGTATATGTTTTTCCTGTAGCTGACGATTCTATTGAAATAGACATAAATCCTGCAGATATAGAAATTGTAACTGCGCGTTCTAGTGGTGCTGGCGGACAAAATGTAAATAAGGTTGAAACAAAAGTTCAGTTGACTCATAAACCGTCTGGAATTCAAATTTCTTGTTCTAATTCTCGTTCTCAGCACGATAATAGAGCTACTGCAATGAAAATGTTGAAATCTCAATTATATGAAATTGAATTACAAAAACAACAAGCAGCAAGAGATGAAATTGAGTCTGGTAAATTAAAAAATGAATGGGGTAGCCAAATAAGAAATTACGTGATGCATCCTTATAAACTAGTAAAAGATGTAAGAACTGCTCATGAAACCGGGAATGTAGATAATGTTATGAATGGCGATATTAATCCGTTTTTAAAATCTTATTTAATGAAAAATGGGCAGAAAAGTGATTAACTTATAATAAAAATTTAAAGCAATTACCTGAAATCACAAATCCATAAACTTTAAACAAAATGATAAAAATATACCATAATCCACGCTGCAAAAAATCTAGAGAAGGTTTGACCATTTTAGAAAAGTCTAATAAAAAATTCGAAATAGTAAGGTACTTAGACGATATTCCATCTGCAGAAACTTTAACAGAGATCATCAAATTATTAGAGATCACTCCTATTCAACTAATTAGAAAAACAGAACCAATTTGGAAAGAGCACTTTAAAGGGAAGGAACTGTCAGATGCCAAAATTATTGAAGCGATGATAGCAAACCCTAAATTAATAGAGCGGCCCATTGTAATAAGTAATAAAAAAGCAGTTATTGGTCGACCGCCGGAAAATATTATTCGTATTATTTAATTTTTTTTACTTTAAACTGTTTAACTTTTCTTTAACTAAACAAGGCTAAACTAAAAGCAGTATCTGTAGTCTAAAATAAAAAACATTAAAGTTTTGATTAAAATATTTACTTTATTTATTTGTTGCTTTTTTCCAATAGCAACACTTTTTTCTCAAAAATTAAATACTTCAAATTCGATTATAATTTCTGGTAAAGTTATAGATTCTAAAAGCAAACAACCCTTAGAATATGCCACAATTATCATA
This sequence comes from Polaribacter sp., assembly GCA_047616665.1. Lineage (GTDB taxonomy): Bacteria > Bacteroidota > Bacteroidia > Flavobacteriales > Flavobacteriaceae > Polaribacter. The sequence continues at coordinate 170 of JBLHGY010000097.1, read as the reverse complement.
AAAAACACTGTTACCAAAGAGATTTCTGGAGGTGTAACGAACCCAGATGGTTTTTTTTCTATTGAAATGCCAAAAGCAACCTATGCTATAGATATTGCATTTATCTCCTTCCAATCTGTGAAATTTCCAAAAGAAAATATTATTTCTGACAAAAACTTGGGGCTTATCAA
>JBLHGY010000096.1:0-6690 GCA_047616665.1 Polaribacter sp. | reverse complement strand
TCACTTTAATTTTAAACAATGGTTTTTAAGCTTGAAGATAGAGAGTGATAATTTAATGGTTTTAGATACAGAAGATAAAGAAGAAGCGCAGTATTATGGCGCTGCTTTTATAGATGGTTCTGCAGATGTTTTTGGTTTAACAGATCGGTTAACAATAGATATTAATGCTAAAACAATGCCGGGAACTATTTTTGTAGTTCCTTTAAAGGATGTTGAAACAGTGAATAGTTATGGCCTTATTCACTTTAAATCTGACGAAACAGTAGTAGAACGTCAAAAAGAAATTGCTTTAGAGTCTTTAAAGGGGCTTACCTTAAATATAGATTTAGAAGTCACAAAAGATGCTGTAGCCCAAGTTGTAATTGATGAAGTTTATGGAAGTCAATTATCTGGAAGAGGTGCTGGAAACCTTCAAATAGAAATTAATACCAGAGGTAAGTTTAATATGTTTGGTGATTATATTGTGAATAGTGGAGTTTATGATTTTAAATACGGCGGTTTTGTAAACAAACCATTTATTATTCAAAAAGGCGGAACCGTTTCTTGGAGTGGGAATCCTGCAAATGCTAATTTAGATGTAACTGCTATTTATAAAGCAAAAGCAAACCCTGGTGTATTACTAGAGAATTTTAATTCTAATAGAAATATAGAAGTAGATTTAGTAACAAGAATTTCTGGAGGTTTATTTAACTCTAAGCAAGAGCTAGATATTCAATTAACAAACGTAGAGGCTACAATTGCCAACGAGCTAGAGTTTATCTTAAATGATAATAATGTAAATGAAAAAACAACACAATTTATATCTCTTTTAGCCTTTGGGAATTTTATAAACCCTGATAAATTAGATTTTGATGCAAAGTCGAACCTAACAAATACTGCTTCAAGCGCAATTTCATCTGCATTTTCTAGTATTTTAAATACCCCGGACAGTAAGTTTCAGTTAGGCGTGGATTACCAACAAGGACAAAATAATAACGATTTAGATAGATTAAATATTGACAATCAAGTAGATTTATCTGTAAGTACAAAAGTAGGTGATAATGTAATTATTAACGGAAAAGTAGGTGTTCCTATTGGCACGCAAACTCAATCCAGTGTAATAGGTGAAGTAAAAGTAGAGGTTTTATTAAATACAGAAGGCAATTTTAGAGGCGTTATTTTTAATAGGCAAAACGAAATTCAATACACTACAGAAGATCAGGGGTATACTCAGGGATTAGGGTTGTCTTATCAGGTAAATTTTAATACACTTAATGGTTTATTGACAAAGCTTGGTTTAAAGAAGAAAAAGCAATTAAAATTAAAAGAATTAGTAAAGAAAGATTCCATAAGAACAAAAGTTTTAGAGGATTTTAGTGGAAATTAAATTGTATACTTCTTAAAAGTATAAATGCTACTTTACAGGAACTTAAGTCTCTTTTGAAATTTGCATTAAAAATTGAGAGATATTTAATCATACTTATTTAGAAACCCTTTGAAATAAAGGGTAAATAGGCTAAAACGATTTCGTAGATTTTTTTATTTAAATGCTTAAAAAGCAGTAATTTTACAATATAAAATATGAAGAAAATTAAAAAAATAGCAGTCATGACTTCTGGAGGAGATGCTCCAGGAATGAATGCAGCAATTAGATCTGTGGTTAGAGCATGTGCTTATTACAGCTTAAGTTGTGTAGGGATTTATAGAGGTTATGAAGGTCTTATTGAGGGAGATTTTGTAGAATTAACTGCAAGAAATGTTAATAATATTATCAACAAAGGTGGTACTATTTTGAAATCTGCAAGATCAAAAGAATTTAGAACTAAAGAAGGTAGATTAAAAGCTTACGAAAATCTAAAAGAAAATGATATTGAAGCCCTTGTTGTTATTGGTGGAGACGGTTCTTTTACCGGGGCAGTTATTTTTAATGAAGAATTTGAATTTCCTATTATTGGAATTCCTGGTACTATTGACAATGATATTTTTGGAACTTCACATACAATTGGGTATGATACAGCTTTAAATACCGCTGTAGAGGCAATAGATAAAATTAGAGACACAGCCTCTTCTCACAATAGATTGTTTTTTGTTGAAGTAATGGGAAGGGATGCCGGTTTTATTGCATTAAATGCAGGAGTAGGTGCAGGAGCAGAGGAGATTTTAATACCTGAAGAAGATTTGGGTTTAGATAGAATGTTAGAGTCTCTTAAAAAGAGTAGAAGAACAGGTAAATCGTCTAGTATTGTAGTGGTAGCAGAAGGAGATAAATCGGGAAAGAATGTATACGAACTGGCCAAGTATGTAGAAGAAAACTTACCAGAGTATGATGTTAGAGTATCAATTTTAGGGCATATGCAAAGAGGAGGTTCCCCATCTTGTTTCGATAGGGTACTAGCAAGTAGATTAGGTGTAAAGTCTGTTGAGTTATTATTAGATGGTAAAACTAATTTAATGGTAGGTTTAAAAGATAATGAAGTAATTAGTTCGAGTATTTCAGAAGCAATAAAAGGAGGTCATTCAATCAATCAAGAGCTTTTAAGAGTTTCTGATATCATGACAACGTAATACAAATAAGTAAATAAAGATTAGAATATGATAAAAGTAGGGATTAACGGATTTGGAAGAATTGGAAGATTAGCATTCAGATCATCAGTAACAAGAGACAATGTACAAGTAGTAGCTATTAATGATTTATTAGATGTAGATTATTTAGCATATATGTTAAAATATGACTCAGTTCATGGAAAATTTGATGGAACTGTTGAGGTAAAAAACGGTATTTTAGTTGTGAACGGAAATGAAATTAGAATTACTGCGGAAAGAGATCCTGCAAACTTAAAATGGAGTGAAGTAGGTGCTGATTATGTAATTGAATCTACAGGTTTTTTCTTAACAGAAGAAACTGCGGGAAAACACTTATTAGCAGGTGCTAAAAAGGTTGTTTTATCTGCACCATCTAAAGATCATACACCAATGTTTGTAATGGGTGTAAATAACACAGAATTAAAAGCAGACCAACAAATTTTTTCTAACGCATCTTGTACAACAAACTGTTTGTCACCTATTGCAAAAGTTTTAAATGATAATTGGGGAATTTCTGAAGGGTTAATGACAACTGTACATGCTGCAACTGCAACTCAAAAAACGGTAGATGGACCCTCTATGAAAGATTGGAGAGGCGGACGTTCTGCTATTCATAACATTATACCTTCTTCTACTGGAGCAGCAAAAGCTGTAGGGAAAGTAATTCCTGCTTTAAACGGTAAATTAACAGGTATGGCTTTTAGAGTTCCTACTATGGATGTTTCTGTTGTAGATTTAACAGTGAAATTAGAAAAGCCAGCTACATATGCAGAAATTTGTGCTGCAATGAAAACAGCTTCTGAAAGCGGACCAATGAAAGGTGTATTAGGATATACAGAAGATTTAGTAGTTTCTCAAGATTTTATTGGAGATACTCGTACTTCTATATTTGACGCTAATGCAGGTATCGCACTAAACGATAACTTTGTAAAGATCGTTTCTTGGTATGATAATGAAATTGGATATTCAACTAAAATTGTAGATTTAATAGAATATTCTGCATCTTTATAAGAGCAATATAAATTCAATAAAAAACCTGATAGATTTAATTCTATCAGGTTTTTTTATGCGATTTAAGTATCTAATTATTTGATGGCAATTGCGCTAATTTCAACATTTACAAACTTAGGTAAGTTTGCAACTTCTACTGTTTCTCTAGCGGGTGCGGTTTCATTATTAAAATACGCTCCATAGACAGTATTAATTTCTGAAAAATTATGCATGTCAGAAATAAATATAGACGTTTTAATTACGTTTTCAAAAGTCATATCAGCAGCCAATAAAACTTGCTTCAAGTTTTCCATTACTTGTCTTGTTTCAGCCTGTATATTATCTAAAACTAATGCTCCAGTTTCTGGATTAAATGCAATTTGACCAGAAGTGTATAATGTATTTCCTGCTAATACTGCCTGGTTATACGGGCCAATAGGTTCAGGGGCTTTAACTGTAGTGATTATTTTTTTCATTTTTTTGATATCTAGAGTTTCTTTATTTAATACTTCAATACTTGTTTCTCTACCCTTTTTAGAGGAACAGGCTATTAGTAGAACAGAGGCTACTAAACAGGTTATAATTTGCTTCATTTATTTATTGTTAAACTATATAATTAAAAAAGTCTTCTATCTGGTGGCTTATTTTTATCCCATTTCAAATCGGATAAAATAGAAGATTTTACACCGATAAAAAAAGTGTAAGAAGAATTAGTACCAAAAGGAACCCAGTTAAAATTTAAATTCCAACTATCTAAATCTCTTGTGAAATTAAATCTAGAAAAGGTAAAGGCACCTCCTTTAACGTCATAACCAGAAGAATACCCCATTTTCCATTTTGGAGATAATTCTAGATTACCGCTAAACATAATACTATTTACCGTAACATCTCCACTTTCTAATCCATTGTTTCTGTAGCCCGTTGAATATGCTAGATTAATAGACCATGGTATTTCTGCTTGGTATAGTTTTGCTGTTTTGTTTTTATCTTCTTTACTTCTATTTGTAGTATTATTTCTTTGCCCAAATCTATCTGTTGGATTAATGTCTGCACCAATTAAATCTTGAGAATTATTAGGATCTGTATTTCCTTTTTTCTTAGCTCCTTTTTCATCTTTTTTAAAATCTGCACTAGAAATAGAATAATTTGCGGTTAAACTCGCATTTGTTAACCTCAAACCTAAAAAGTTGTCATTAAACTCATTAATTCTAAGAGGCGATCCATTTGAAGAGGCAATTACCTTATAAGGATCGAAGGAGCCATTTAGGTTTACAGATAATTTATCCTTAAATAAACGAGTTCCTGCAGAAAAACTAACAGGAGACCAGCGTAAACTGTCTGCTGCAATATTGTAAGAACTATTAAAATTTAAATTATTTAATAGAGATACTTTTTCGTCTTCGTCATCACTGTCTGGATCTTTCGGAGCAACTTTAGCTTCTAAAACGTTGTTTAAAGAAATACCAATAGCGTTGCTTAATCCAGAGGATGGTTTTCCATAAATACCTTGATCAAAAACAGTATAATCTTGCAAGTCATTAGGGTCATTACTGGCTTGCACTTGTTTTAAATATTTTTGTTCAAAATCTGGCCTATATGAATACGAAATAGAAGGTCTAAAAGTATGCCTTATAGCTTTTAGTCTTCCTTTTTTGAAGTTAAAAGTACCGTATACATTTGTAGATAAACTTACGCCGGCATTATATTCTCTAAAGCTTTTAAAACCTCTTAAAGTATCGGTAACAATAACATTTTCATTAACATCATATTTTTTCTCAATATAATCAAATTGCCATGTTTCTTCATAACTAACACTGGGTGATACTGTAAAATATTTTAGTGCTTTAAAATTTGTGTTTGTACCCGTTTTGTGCTGCATACCAGACCTAGAAGTTTCAAACATTTTTGCAGTTAAAAATTCTTCATCTGTAGTATTAATTAAATACTTACTATCTAAGGTATAATTAAAACCCATTTTTTGAATAGGATTCTTCTTTACACCGCCTTTTCCTGCAAAAGGGTAAATTCTATTCATATTTACAGATAAAGCTGGCAATGTCATGGTAATTTTCTCTGTATTGGTATTTTGTTGATGCTGTGCTGTAACGTTAAGGTTAAAAGGGGTGCCAACAAAAGTCTTACTATAGTTTATAGAAGAACTAAGTGTGTTTGTCTGTGTTTGTGCAACATTAAACTGATTTTGAGATTCTCTAAAAAACTTGCTACTTCCTAGGTTTACAGATGCCGTAAATCTAGAGTTAGGGCTTGCTTTAGTGTCTTGATTGTGAGACCATCTCAAATTATACCGATTACTTTTAAGATAATCATCAAAACCCCTTATTCCGTTGATATTATTTTCAAAATTAAAATTAAAAGTTCCGCTAAAACGATACCTCTTATTATAGTTTGAATTTGCTCTAAAACCCCAACTTCCGTTTGAATAGGCATCTCCAGTAACTGCTAAATCAACATAATCACTTATCGCAAAATAATAGCCACCGTTTTGAAAACCAATACCTCTAGAACTACTACCGGTATCAAAGGCAGGAATTAAAAAACCAGAGACACTTGTAGTGGTAATAGGGAAATAGGCAAAAGGTAAATATATAGGTGTTGGCACATCTGCAAGATATAATTGACTACCGCCAACAATTATTTTTTTTCCAGGTATAATTTTAGCCTTGCTTGTTCCAATATAATAATCTAATTTTTCAGATGTAGTAAATTTAATGTCTCTCACGTATATGGTAGAATCATTTACTCTTTTGGTTTTTTTACCGAACGTAAACATTTCACCTTGTTTGGTTTTTAATCCATAAATTAAGGCTTTCTTAGTTTTGAAGTTGTAGACCATAGAATCTTGCTCAGATTCCTCACTTCCTTGCTTAAAAACAGGGAGCTGGTTATACCCTAAACTATCTTTAATTCCTTTAGCAAAGAGTGTGTTTTTAATGTAATCAACTACAATTATACCCGCTTTTAAATCGATATCTGTATATGTAATATTTGCTTCATTATATAGTGTAACCGTTTTATCCTTTGCATTTTGTATGGTATAATCTTTTGCAACATGCGTAATAAGATCTTCTATGGATTCTTTCGGTTTTATAGAATCTATTACAATTGTGTCTTTTTTCT
>JBLHGY010000095.1:0-6796 GCA_047616665.1 Polaribacter sp. | reverse complement strand
TCTATTGGTAGTGAGACAAATAGTAATTTAATTTTATTGCCAAACTCACCACAAGCGGGTAGTACTATGTTAAATGACATGGTGGCTAGTTTTACCGCAAGCAACCAAATTGGTGAAGCAATGAAAAACCAAAATAATAAAGAAACAAAATAAAGCGTTTGTTGTTAAGTAAAAAGAGCAGACTAGTTTGTGTGCTTTTTTTATTTCTAAACATCAGCAATTAATTTTTTTAAAATCTCTGGGTATTAAAAAAGCGCAATCTATATTTAGATTGCGCTTTTTATTTGTTTTCTGTATCTCTATTTATCACCCATTAACTGCAACGCTAGTGATTACCGGCCCGTCAAATGTTCGTTCTCAAAAACACCTTCTAATATATAGCTATCATATCGCTCTCTTATGGCTTTATGTAGTTTCTATACCATTGCCCAAATGGTTTATAAGACTTCAGTCCTAACTGCCATTGTATCTCTTTGGAAGTAAAACCTTTTCTAGTAGCACTTATTAAAAACATGATTTTATACCAAGTCATAAATGAGGGTTTTGAACGCTCCATCATTTCACAACTACGCAAAGATTGTTTTGAGCGCCAAGATTTACAGTCACAACTATATTTGTTTTGGAGCCAGTAGTGCGCTATTCCTTTACATCGATTGCAGACCCCTTCTATTTTGTGTCATTCCTTTTTAATATGCAAGCGACAACTCGTTTCTTCTGTAAAGTGGGTGCCAAAAATTAAATATATTCATAATTAATTAATTTACTATCGGGTAAAATGCACAAAAATTAAATCGAATTAGGGGTTTTTATAAATATACAGAACTATTGTTTTAATTTAATTGTTTTCAGTTATTTACATTAAATTAAGCTACATCGAATTCATAAATACAGGGTCCATATTTATGAATCTAGACCACCTTTGTTTGTAATAATGAATTTTCTTGTGTTTGTTTGTATCAGAATTTATCTATGGGAAAATTCTATAAAAAAGAAAGAATTACAATTCCCTTACTTTATTTTGCTAAAAGAGTAAGGGAGTAATTTAATTCAGCACAGAAAACTACAGGTAAACAAATATTTCCAAAATAGAATATAGAAAAAACTACTGAATTGCATCAACTTAAGAACACTAATAAAAATAAAATTATTTAGCCTTGTAATTAAAAATAATCTCGCATATTCTAAGCTTGGAAAGCAGATTAATTTAGATAATGGATTTAATGTAAAAATTAAAACGTTTAAAAATCAAAAAATATATGGGTGGTAAAAAATAATATAATAGGTTTTTAACAATTAAGAATAAAATTGCCGATCAATAAAACTAAATATTAAAATTTTGAGTTATAAAAAATCTTTTTGTATTGTATGTATGAATAGACTCAAATTACGCACTAAACAACACAACTAACCTAACACTAAGGCCTTAGGGAAAATACGTGCGAAATCCATATAATATATTAAACAACTACATTATAAAACACTATTTTTTGCGACAACCCTTAACAATAGTTGTGAGGATGTAAACACAAACGAATCTGCAGGAAACAATACCTTTTCTTGTTATATTAATGGAAAACTATATGTGCCTAGTGCAGGAACTGGCATTGTAGGTGGAGATATTAGACCTTTTAATTAGAGTTTAACTAATTTTGATAACCCAAACAATCCTCTTGCTTTTTTTATCAATACTCTTGGAGGTTATATAATGAGAATTAATTCAATAAATCCTAAAACAGGAAAAACAACTTAAATCAAGAACTTATTCATACTTCTGAAACTTCCAATTCAGGTATGATTGTGAAAAAGTGGCAAGTAATCAGTATAAGTTAGTACCGCCTTGTGAGTTTGAATTGTTAAGAAGAAGTGAAACACCAATTAAGGCTAGCTTACATAATCTGTATGGTCTTAAAAAAGATGTTTTGGTTGAAAAAAATAGTATAAACCTTAAAAACAACCCTAAAGGTGCTATTATGATTCTAAAAGCTACAGTAAAAGGTAAAACAATATCAAAAATGATTATAATTGATTAAAACTATGTATTATGAAAACAATAAAAAGAGTATTATTTTTTAGTAGCTTTTTTCTACTATTAACAAGTAGTTCATGCGAAACTAATGACATAATACAAACAGGAGATGAAAGTTTTTCTTGTTATATTAATGGGCAATTATTTATACCCAAAGCAAATGTTAATTTATTAGATACTTTTCCGTTGCGAAAAAAAGTGGTTTTTAGTACAATGAATTCTTATTTTTCTATTAAAGCAACAGATAGTGAAAATTATAATATATTTTTTAATGTTCTAGATTATGATATTGGTATATTTAATTTTAGCCAAAGTGAGGGTAATATTTATAATAATGATTTAAATCACGCTATTATTAATACTAATGGCATAAGATATCTATCAAAAGAAGGGTCAGGTTCTGTCACTTTTACAGAAGTTTCAAGCACCAATGTAGAGGGTACATTTGAGTTTACTTTATATAATGAAAATGATGATAGTGATACTATTCGTGTAACGAATGGTAAGTTTAATGATTAATTTTTAATCTAATTACTTTGAAAATAATAATAAAAAAGCGCAATCTAAATTTAGATTGCGCTTTTTATTTGTTTTATTTAAAAGTAAAATTTACTTTTTTTCTTCTATTTTTTCTTCTGTTTTTTCTTCAGGCACTTCCTCTTTAGCCGCGTTTTTAAACTCTTTAATTCCACCACCGATACCCTTCATTAATTCTGGTATCTTTTTACCACCAAAAAAAAGTAAAGCTACCACAACAATAACAGCTATTTGTACACCACTTACCATTCCAAAAAATATAGAAAAACTATGCATCTTTTTTAATTTTGTTAGTTACAAATATACAAAAAATAATTATTTTGAACCTGGCTAATTCTTCTATTCATTTCTTTTTTCTATAATACCGCCTATTATTTTTTTATCCTTTACAACCTTAGGGTTTCCTTTATAAAAAATAGCACCACCAAAACTAACTTTAGCGTTTAATGCTTCTCCAGCCATTACTTCTGCCCTTGCGCCTGTTCCTGCTTTCACTGTAGAATTACCTATGGCACTTAAACTAAAACCATGATAAACCCCATATAAATCTACATCTACTTCTTGATTTTTAGCCGTTCCAGAAACTTTAATAATACCGCCAGAGGAGGCTCTAATTGTTAAATATTTAGTTGTAGTTGTAATATTAATAAACGCCCTTTCTTGTGCGTTTAACTCAACGTTGTCTTGATTAAAATCTTTCGCAGTAATTGTTGTCCCTTGATTCGCATCAATAATATTAATATTTTTACTATAAAAAAGTTTAATTTTAACCTCTCCATCTGCAATGTTTTCTGAGGGCCTTAAAGAAAAAGGTAAAGATAATTTTAATGTATTATTTACGTTTTTAATTTTTACTTTTCCTGATTTATCTCCACTAATTTCTATCCGCTGTTCTGCAGATTTAATTAACTCTACTTCAATACCACTGTAAACTTTAATAATATTAAAATCACCTAAACTTTTAGTTACGGTTGTTTGTGCAGTTGCTATTAAGCTAATAAACAAAGCACAAATAAAAATTTTCTTTTTCATTTTTAATTTTTTTATACATGATAAATTTAATAAAAATTAATCTTCTACAAGATTAAAATCTAAATGTTTACGCTCTAAATCTGCCTTTTTTACTTGAATCTTAACCTCATCACCTAATTGATACATTTTTTTTGAAGATTGTCCAATAATCGCGTGTTGTTTATCATCAAAAACATAAAAATCACTTTTTATATCTCTAATTCTTACCATACCCTCGCATTTATTAGAAGAAATTTCTACATAAATTCCCCACTCTGTGGTTCCGGTTATTACGCCATCAAAAACTTCGTCTTTATGATCTTGCATGTACTTTACTTGCATGTACTTAATAGAAGATCTTTCTGCCTTAGAGGCTAATTCTTCTCTATTTGAGGAGTGTTTACATTTTTCTTCAAACTTATCTGCTTTTGGCGCATCTCCGCCATCTAAATAGTGTTGTAGTAATCTATGTGTCATTACATCGGGATACCGTCTAATAGGTGATGTAAAATGACTATAATAATCAAATGCCAAACCATAATGACCAATATTCTGAGTTGTATACACCGCTTTTGACATTGTTCTTATTGTTAAGGTTTCAATCATGTTAGATTCTGCCTTCCCGTGCACATCGCTTAAAAGTTGATTTAAAGATTCTGACGTAGTTTCTTTAGTGTCAGTATTTATTTTATAACCAAACTTACGAACCATGTTTTGTAAAGAAGCTAGTTTTTCGTCATTTGGCTCGTCATGTACTCTATAAATAAACGTTCTGTTTGTTGCTTTTCCTTTAGAAAAACCAATGTATTCAGCAACCTTTCTATTTGCTAATAACATAAATTCTTCAATTAACTTATTAGCATCTTTAGATTCTTTAAAGAAGACACCAACCGGATTCGCTTTTTCGTCTAAATTAAACTTCACTTCCACCCTATCAAAGGAAATTGCACCCTGTTTCATTCTTTTTTTACGAAGAATTTTTGCTAATTCATCTAACTTTAAAGTAGCTTCTACCACCTCTTTAGTTACTTCATATACTTTATCTGTAATAGAAATAGCTGCAGGCATTTTATAAGCGTTTACATCCTCAGATAAAACGCAATTTTCTATAATAGATTGTGCCTCTTCATATGCAAAACGTTGATCTGAATAGGTTACGGTTCTCCCAAACCATTCTTTTATAATTTCAGCCTTTTCATTTACTTCAAACACCGCTGAGAAAGTTAATTTTTCTTCATGTGGTCTTAAAGAACAAACGCCATTACTTAACATTTCTGGTAACATTGGTACTACTCTATCTACTAAATAAACAGAGGTTGCTCTTTTATATGCTTCGTCATCTAAAATCGTTTTTGGCTCTAAATAATGCGAAACATCTGCAATATGAATACCTACTTCATAATTACCGTTTTCTAATTTTGTAAATGACAAAGCATCATCAAAATCCTTTGCATCTTTAGGGTCTATTGTAAAAGTTAAATCTTTACGCATGTCTCTACGTTTAGAAATTTCTTCTTTTGTAATTTCTATCGATAAATTTTCTGCTTCTTTTTCTACTTCTAATTCAAACTCGTAAGGCAAATCATATTCTAATAAAATAGAATGCATTTCTGTATTATGATCTCCTGGTTTTCCTAAAACTGTGGTAATTTTTCCAAATGGGTTTTTAGAATTTTTCGGCCAATCTATAATTTTAGCTTGTACTTTATCACCGTGTTCTGCCCCATTCATTTTATTTTCTGAAATAAAAATATCTGCGTACATTTTATTATTATCTGGCACTACAAAACCAAAATTTTTGTTTTTTTGTAAAACACCAACAAACTCAGTTTTTGCACGTTCTAAAATTTCCACAACATCTGCTTCCATTTTCTTACCGCTTCTAATTTTATAAACGTATGCTTTTACAATATCTTGATGTAAACCTTTTCCTAAATTATTATTAGGTATAAAAATATCATCTTCATAATCATCAGATATAAAATAACCATTTCCATTAGAAGTAATATCTAAAGTACCTATAGAATATTTTCTATCTGCATTAATTTTAAATTTACCTCTTTCTACTTCTAAAACTTTTTTAGTGGCCGTTAATTCAGCTAACTTCTGAATTATTTGATTTTTACCATCCGTATCAGAAATTTTTAATTTTGCCGCAACCTGTTTATAATTATAAGATTTTGAACTGTCTTCGTTTAATATTCTAAATATATTTTTAGTAATATCTTTTACAACATTACCTTTCTTTTTATATATTTTTTTCTTCTTTTTTGTCATCTGTACTATATTATTTATGTGTTAATTTAAAGTTTTTATTAAACTAACCTATTTTGCAAATTACAACTATTGAGTATATTTTATATTAAAATACTGTTATCAATCAATTTTGTAATTTACCACATTATTAATCTTACTTTTTATGTCTTATATTAATACTACCAATATTAACTCTTGGTTTATAATTGCAAACCCTACTTCTGGAAATCGGAATTTTTCTAAACTATGGAAGGAAATTCAACAATTATTAAAAAACAAGAATTTAGACTATTCTTTTGCTTTTACTCAGTTTTCTAAACATGAAATAGCATTGGTACAAAACGCTATTAAAATTGGTTTTAGAAACATTATTTCTGTTGGTGGAGATGGAACGCTACATCATGTAGTTAACGGAATAATGACGCAAAGGTATGTAAAAACTTCTAATATAACTATTAGTGTAATTCCTTTAGGAACTGGTAACGATTGGGTTAAAACATATAACATCCCTACAACTATTAAAGAGGCTATAGAAATTATTTATAAAAAGAATATAATTACACAAGATATTGGTGTTTTAAAAACAGAAAATACTGTTACTTACTTTAATAACGTGGCTGGTTTAGGGTACGATGGTTATGTTGTAAGTAAATTAAAATCTTTGAAAAAATTTGGTAGTATTTCTTATTTAATAGCGGGGTTTTATGGAATGTTATTTTATAAAAAATCTGATTTTAAGATTATAATTAATAACAAAGTTATAGAAACAGATTGTTTAATGACTGTTTTTGGAATTTGTAAATACTCTGGTGGTGGAATGCGGTTTACTGAAAACATAGCTACTTCTAGTGGTTTATTAAACATTACGATTGTTAAAAATTTTACCTTTTTAGATCTTATTATACATCTTCCTAAATTATATTCTGGTAAAATTGTAAACCATAAAAAAGTAAGCACTTATAAAAC
>JBLHGY010000094.1:0-6911 GCA_047616665.1 Polaribacter sp. | reverse complement strand
TTAATATTTTATCGCTTACGTTTACCAACAAAGCTGCTAAAGAAATGAAAGCTAGAATTGCTTCGGTAGTAGGCGCCAGCGAAGCAAAAAATCTTTGGATGGGAACTTTTCACTCAGTTTTTGCACGCATTTTGCGCTCGGAAGCAGACAAATTAGGTTTTCCTTCAAATTTTACAATTTATGATACACAAGATTCTGTTCGTTTAATAAGTGCTATTATTAAAGAAATGGGCTTAGATAAAGAAAGATATAAGCCAAAACAGATTTTAGGTAGAATTTCTTCATTTAAAAACAGTTTGATTACTGTAAAGGCGTATTATAATAATGCAGATTTACAAGAGGCAGATTTGCATGCCAGTAGACCTAAAGTTGGTGAAATTTATAGAAATTATGTAGACAGATGTTTTAAGGCTGGGGCAATGGATTTTGATGATTTATTATTAAGAACCAATGAGTTGTTGGCTCGTTTTCCAGAGACACTGTCCAAATATCAAGATCGTTTTAGATATATTATGGTAGATGAGTATCAAGATACCAATCATTCTCAGTATATCATTGTTAGAGCTTTGGCAGATAAGTTTGGTAATATTTGTGTAGTTGGAGATGATTCTCAGAGTATCTATAGTTTTAGAGGAGCAAACATTCAAAACATCTTAAATTTCCAGAAAGATTACCCAGATGTAAAAACTTTTAAATTAGAACAGAATTACAGATCTACAAGTAATATTGTGAATGCTGCGAACTCTGTAATCGCAAAAAATAAGACAAAGTTAGACAAAGAAGTTTGGACTTCCAATGATGCTGGTGAAGCAATTAATGTAATGCGAACCATATCAGATGGAGAAGAGGGTAGGTTTGTAGCACAATCTATTTGGGAAAACCAGATGAATCATCAGTTAACTTCCGATAGTTTTTGTGTCTTATATAGAACAAATTCGCAATCTAGAGCTATTGAAGATGCGCTTCGTAAAAAAGGAATTGATTACAAAATTTATGGAGGAATTTCATTCTACCAAAGAAAAGAAATTAAAGATATTTTATCTTATTTACGCATTTTAATCAATCCGAATGACGAGGAAGCTTTAAAAAGAATTATCAACTATCCTGCTCGTGGAATTGGGGCAACAACCATTGATAAGTTAACAATAGCCGCAAATCATTATAAAAAATCAATTTTCGATGTTTTAAAATATATTGATAAAATTGATTTAAAAATAAATTCTGGAACAAAAAGTAAGCTTCAGAATTTTATGAATATGATGCTGAGCCTTCAGATAGAATCGCAAACAAAGAATGCATTCGAGATTGCAGAAATTGTTGTAAAACAAGCACAATTAATTAAAGATTTAGAGAAAGACGGAACGCCAGAAGCGGTAAGTAAAGTAGAAAATGTTCAAGAATTATTAAACGGAATTAAAGATTTTATTACCGACAAAATAGAACAAGGAGAAGATGCGTCTTTAACTTCTTTTCTAGAAGACGTTGCTTTGGCTACAGATTTCGATTCAGAAAAAAACGACGACAAACCGACGGTTTCTTTAATGACTATTCACCAATCTAAAGGATTGGAATATTTATATGTGTATGTAGTTGGTTTAGAAGAAAATTTATTTCCTTCTGCCATGAGTATGAGCACTAGAAGTGAATTAGAAGAAGAACGTAGATTGTTTTATGTAGCATTAACTAGAGCAGAAAAAGTAGCATATTTAACCTATGCGCAAACCCGATACAGATGGGGAAAACTTGTTGATGCAGAACCTAGTAGGTTCTTAGAAGAAATAGACAATCAATATTTGCATTATATTACACCTAAGGTACCGGAGCCCTCTATAAATAGATTTGTAGATAAAAGTATTTTTGATGATGCACCAAAAGGAATTCGTTTTCAGAAACCGATTCAGCGAAAAAAAATGGAACGTGATATTTCTAAAAAGAAAGAAATAATTGTTCCTAAAAACTTAAAGAAGATTTCTCAAGTTACGCCCAAAATGAATCTTTTTGATGGAGATATTATTACCGGAAATATCGTTGAACATAATAGATTTGGCACAGGAACGGTTATAGGTATCGAAGGTAAAGGGCCAGATAAAAAAGCGGAAATTCAGTTTGCAACCGCAGGAAAGAAGAAATTATTACTACAATTTGCTAAATTAAAAGTGATTGGTTAGAAATCTAAAAATAAATTCTTATTTTGCAACGTTAAATAACTACAGCAGTACAGACTATAATTCTTAAGATGCTTAAGAATACTTCAAAAATAAATAAATGACATTCGATTTAGAATACAATTCAGAAAGACCACTAATGATTATCCCAGAATATGGGAGACATATACAAAAACTAGTAGACCATTGTTTGGCTTTAGAAACGAAAGAAGAGCGCGATAAAATGGCAAAAGCCATTGTAGATGTAATGGGTAACTTACAACCGCATTTGCGAGATGTTCCAGATTTTAAACATAAGCTTTGGGACCAGTTATATATTATGGCAGATTTTAAATTAGATGTAGAATCTCCTTACCCGCAGCCATCAAAAGAAGAATTACAAGAAAAGCCAGAAGGTTTAGCATATCCTAAATCTGCCTCTAGATACCGTTATTATGGTAATAATATTCAAACAATGATAGACATTGCTTTAAGTTGGGAAGATGGCGACAAAAAAGAAGCATTGGTTTTTACAATTGCAAATCACATGAAAAAATGTTATTTGAATTGGAATAAAGATACCGTTGATGATGCCGTAATTTTTAAACACTTATTCGATTTATCTGACGGAAAATTAGATTTAAGAGAAACAGAAGAGGCACTTTCTGAAACCAAGAATCTATTGAGAAAAAGAAACTCTCAAGGTCAGAATAATGCAAAAACGGCCTACAAGAAACCACAACACAATAATCAAAATAAAAACAGAAAAAGATAAGAGTCTATGGCATCATTTAAAATTGAAGGCGGTCATAAATTAAACGGAACTATTACCCCGCAAGGAGCAAAAAATGAAGTTTTACAAATTCTGTGTGCTGTTTTATTAACTCCAGAAAGAGTTGTAGTAAATAACGTTCCAGATATTATTGATGTAAATAAATTAATTTTTATTCTTGGAGAATTAGGTGTAAAAGTTGAAAAATTAAACAGTAGTTCTTATGCTTTTACGGCAGACGAGGTGAATTTAAAATATTTAGAATCAGCAGATTTTAAAAAAGATGGCAGTTCTTTAAGAGGTTCTATAATGATTGTTGGTCCATTATTAGCTCGTTTTGGAAAAGGGTACATTCCACGTCCAGGAGGAGATAAAATTGGTCGCAGACGTTTAGACACGCATTTTGAAGGCTTTATTAGATTGGGTGCAAAGTTTAGATACAATAAAGAAGATTCTTTTTATGGAGTAGAAGCAGAAGAGTTACACGGAGTTGAAATGCTGTTAGATGAAGCCTCTGTTACAGGTACAGCTAATATTTTAATGGCAGCTGTTTTAGCCACAGGAACTACAAAAATTTACAATGCGGCTTGTGAACCTTACATTCAACAATTATCTAAAATGTTGAACTCTATGGGAGCAAAAATCTCTGGAGTCGGTTCTAATTTATTAATTATCGAAGGAGTAAAATCTTTAGGAGGTTGCGAACACAGAGTATTACCAGATATGATTGAAATTGGCTCTTGGATTGGCGTTGCAGTAATGACGCGTTCTGAGTTAACAATTAAAGATGTTAGTTGGGAGAACTTAGGACAAATACCGAACGTATTTAGAAAACTTGGAATTCAATTAGAGAAAAGAGGAGATGATATTTACATCCCAGAGCAAGCGTCTTACGAAATTCAAAATTATATTGATGGTTCTGTGTTAACGGTGGCAGATGCACCTTGGCCTGGCTTTACACCAGATTTATTAAGCATTGTTTTAGTAATAGCAACGCAAGCAAAGGGAACGGTATTAATTCACCAAAAAATGTTTGAAAGTAGGTTGTTTTTTGTAGATAAATTGATTGATATGGGGGCAAAAGTTATTTTATGTGACCCGCATAGAGCAACGGTAATAGGAATGGATTTTGAGAGCTCTTTAAAAGCTACTAAAATGACTTCGCCAGATATTAGAGCAGGAATTTCTTTACTAATTGCAGCGTTATCTGCAAAAGGAACTTCTGTTATAAACAACATAGAACAAATAGATAGAGGATATGAAAATATAGAAGCACGTTTAAAATCTATTGGTGCAAAAATTGAAAGAATTGAAAGTTAAAAAATAGTTATTATTAAAAAATAAAAATTGAAAAGAAGGAAAAGGTTTATTAATTTATTAATTAAACTTTTATTAGATGATACGAAATTTATATAAAGAACAGTGGAAAGATATTCAATTTGATGAAATTATTTCTTTAGCAGAAAAGTTTAAAATTTCTAACTATGGTAGGGTTATTTGTTTTAAGGGTGATGGGGAGTTTATTAAAAACAAATCGTTTATCAATGGTTATGAAACCATTTCTTTAAAGCAAGAAATTAATAAAAAGACTACTAGTAGATATGTGCATAAGATAGTAGCGCAACATTTTTTAGAAAAAGAAAATGAAGAACAACTTTATGTAATTCATCTCGATTATGATAAAAACAATAATCTTGTACAAAATTTAAAGTGGACTTCAAAAAGAGAGAAAGAATTACACCAGTTTAACAACCCAACCTGGGATGCTATTTATAAGAATAGAAAGAAAGGGAATGCGAAGTTAACGGAAGGCAAAGTGAAAATTATTAAACGCCAACTAAAAAATAAAAGAACAAGAATAACAATGATTGCCAAACGTTTTGGAGTTTCAGATATGCAAATACATAGAATAAAATCTGGCGAAAATTGGGGAAACGTTTCCGAATAAACTAGAAGTAAATAATTCGTAAAAAATAGTGTCAGTTTGACACTATTTTTTTGTTGGCAACATTTTTGCAAATAAAGTTTAGACAATTTAATGATTACAACGAAATGAGTAAGAAAGATAAAATAGAGCAGGAAGAAATAATAAATGAACAAGAAACGGTTCAAGTAGAAGAAAATCAAGAAGTTGAAGTGGAAGCTGTAAAAGAAGAGCCAACTCCAGAAGAACTTATTCAAGCAGCAAATGACAAGTTTTTACGTCTATTTGCAGAGTTTGAAAACTATAAAAAGAGAACAACTAAAGAAAGAATAGAGTTATTTAAAACTGCTGGGCAAGAAGTAATGACATCTTTACTGCCAGTTGTAGATGATTTCGAGCGTGCTTTGTCACATATTGAAGAAAACAAAGAAACAGCAGAATTAAAAAAAGGTGTAGAATTAATTTATCAGAAATTTTACAATACTTTAGAATTAAAAGGATTGTCAAAAGTGGAAACAAGAGCTGGTGATGCTTTTGATGCGGAATTTCACGAGGCAATTACTCAAATTCCTGCACCATCAGATAATTTAAAAGGAAAGGTAATAGATTGTATCGAAAAAGGATATAAGTTAGGAGATAAAATTATTAGATACCCTAAAGTGGTTATCGGACAATAAAAAAATACAACCAATAGCTTATAATTGAAAGAACATGGCAAAACAAGATTTTTACGAAATATTAGGTCTTTCAAAATCTGCTACGCAGGCAGAGATAAAGAAGGGGTACAGGAAAATGGCTATCAAATATCATCCAGATAAAAATCCTGATGATACAGCAGCTGAAGAAAATTTCAAAAAGGCAGCAGAAGCTTATGAGATTTTAAGTGATGATAACAAAAAAGCACGTTATGATCAATATGGTCATGCTGGGTTTGATGGACCTCAAGGTGGCGGTGGCGGCTTCGGCGGTGGCGGTATGAATATGGATGACATATTTAGCCAGTTTGGTGATATCTTCGGCGGTGGTGGCGGTGGCAGCTTTGGTGGTTTTGGCGGCGGTGGCGGTCAGCGTCAAGCTAGAGTTAAAGGAGGTAATATGCGCATTCGTGTAAAGTTAACTTTAGAAGAAATTGCCAAAGGTGTAGAGAAAAATGTAAAGGTTCGTAGAAAAGTACAAGCAGATGGTGTTTCGTACAAAACTTGTACGACTTGTAATGGTTCTGGACAGCAAATGCGTGTTACTAATACTATTTTAGGCAGAATGCAAACTGCAACGACCTGTGGAACTTGTTCTGGAGCTGGAGAAATAATAAGTAACAAACCAAATGATGCAGATGCACAAGGTTTAATTACTAAAGAAGAAACCGTTTCAATAAATATTCCTGCAGGTGTAACCGAGGGAGTGCAATTGAAAGTGGGAGGGAAAGGAAATGATGCACCAGGGAAGAACTCTGTTTCAGGTGACTTATTAGTCTTAATTGAAGAAATTCCGCATAAAACTTTAAAAAGAGAAGGTACAAATATACATTATGATTTGTATGTTAATTTTTCTGAAGCAGTTTTAGGAACTAGTAAAGAAGTTGATACTGTTTCGGGTAAAGTGAAAATTAAGATTGATGGAGGTACACAGTCTGGAAAGATTTTAAGATTAAAAGGGAAAGGTCTGCCGAGCATAGAAAGATATGGTACAGGAGATTTCTTGATTCATATTAACGTTTGGACACCGAAAGAATTAAATAAAGAGCAAAGACAGTTTTTTGAAAAAATGTCGGACAACGAAAATTTTAAACCAGCTCCTAATATGTCTGATAAATCTTTTTTTGAAAAAGTAAAAGACATGTTTTCATAATTTCGAAATAATAATTAAATAAATAAAGAATCTTCTAATAAAATAGTAGTTTTCAGGAAGATTTAATATATATTTGCAGTGTTGTTAATTTATTAACAACACTTTTTCTTTTTCATAGCAATTTTCCCACTCAATTTATTGAGTGGGTTTTTTTATAAAAAGAAATTGTAGCTTTGCAAAATATTAAAGAATAAGCAGGCTTATCTTATCGTCACGCTTTTTA
>JBLHGY010000093.1:0-6922 GCA_047616665.1 Polaribacter sp. | reverse complement strand
GCAGAAGGAATTGCCCCAGGTTATGCCGCAAAGCTAATTCAGTTCGGTTGGGAAACTGTAACCGAAGCTTTAAAGCACGGAGGAATTACCAATATGATGGACAGGTTGTCTAATCCTGCAAAAGTAAAAGCATTTGAGATTTCTGAAGAATTAAAAGATATTATGCGTCCGCTGTTTCAAAAACATATGGATGATATTATGACGGGTCATTTCTCTGCGACCATGATGGAAGATTGGGCAAATGATGATAAAAATTTATTGACTTGGAGAGCCGAAACAGGAGAGACTGCTTTTGAAAAGCAACAAGTTACAACGCAGGAAATTTCTGAACAAGAATATTTTGATCACGGAACTTTGTTAGTTGCTTTTGTTAGAGCTGGAGTAGAATTGGCTTTTGAAGCAATGACAGATTCTGGAATTATAGCAGCATCTGCTTATTATGAGTCTTTGCATGAAACACCGTTAATTGCAAATACAATTGCAAGAATGAAATTAGCTGAAATGAACCGTGTAATTTCTGATACTGCAGAATATGGTTGTTATTTATTTGATCATGCTTGTAAGCCTTTATTAACAGATTTTATGAAGACTGTTTCTACAGATCTTATAGGTAAGAAATTTACAGATGGTAACGACGTTGATAATAAAGAGTTGATTCGTATCAATGCAATCATTAGAAACCATCCAGTAGAAATTGTAGGGGCAAAATTAAGAGCTTCTATGACAGCAATGAAGGTTATAAAATCTGCATAAGTAAATACATATTTTAATGTAAAAAAGTTCCTAATATTTTTTTATTAGGTGTTAAATAAAATTATCATTCCCGTGTAAATAGAAATCAGAAAAACCTATTAGAACTTATAGCCTGATAGGTTTTCTTTTTATATTCGTCCCATGCAAGAGAAACAAATTTACTTTCCGAGTTTAGAAAACGTAAAAGCGGCTTCTAAGAATTTAGAAGGTGTAGCTTATAAAACACCGTTAAATCAAAATGGTACTTTTTCAAAAGAATTTGATGCAACTATTCTGTTTAAAAGAGAGGATTTACAAGTAGTGCGTTCTTATAAAATTAGAGGAGCTTATAATAAAATGTCTTCTTTAAATACAGATGAAAAAAAACGTGGAATTGTATGTGCTAGTGCAGGTAATCATGCACAAGGAGTAGCTTTGTCTTGTAAGTTACTGCAGATAAAAGGAACTATTTTCATGCCTTCACCTACACCAAACCAAAAAATAAATCAGGTAAAAATGTTTGGTGAAGATTTTATTGAAGTGGTCATTGAGGGAGATACTTTTGATGATGCTTTTAATGCCGCTAAGCAAGCATGCGATGCAGAAAACAAAACATTTATTCATCCTTTTAATGACGAAAAAGTTATTGAAGGGCAAGCAACTGTAGGTTTAGAAATCCTAGAACAGACAACAAAAAAAATTGATTACGTTTTTGTAGCTGTTGGTGGCGGTGGTTTGTCATCTGGTTTGTCATCTGTTTTTAAGCAACTATCTCCAAAGACAAAAATCATTGGAGTAGAACCAGAGGGAGCACCTTCCATGTTAACCTCAATTAAAAATAAAATAAATACTCCTTTAGATACAATAGATTCTTTTGTAGACGGCGCAGCTGTTAAAAGAGTAGGTGATTTAAATTTTGCTATATGTCAGCAAAATTTACATGATATGATAACAGTTCCTGAAGGTAAAGTTTGTCAGACTATTTTAGATTTATATAATAAAGACGCAATAGTTGTAGAGCCAGCAGGTGCGTTAAGTATTGCGGCTTTAGATTTTTTTGCAGATGAAATTAAAGGTAAAAATGTTGTCTGTATTGTGAGTGGAAGTAATAACGATATTACAAGAACTCCAGAAATTAAAGAGCGAGCCATGTTATATGCCAATCTAAAACATTACTTTATTGTAAAATTTCCTCAAAGAGCAGGAGCTCTAAAAGAGTTTGTAGTAGAAATTTTAGGTCCACATGCTGATATAACACATTTTGAATATACTAAGAAGAATAATAGAACAAATGGGTCGGCTGTGGTTGGTTTAGAGTTGCTGTCTTCAAAAGATTTAGAACCTTTAATTAAAAGAATGAAAGATCATAATTTCTTTGGAGACTATTTAAATGATAACCCAGATCTGCTTCAGTTTTTAGTGTAATTTTTTAAAAAGAATAAAAAGAATAAAAAATCAAAGAATCAAAGAATAAGTTATTTTAAATAGAAAAAACCTAACTTTATTTATAATCAGTATAAATTTGAGCATTTTAATTTTACATAAGATCAAAATGCTTAAATTATTGGAAATTAGTAATCTATAAAAAAAAAGCATCAACAAATTACGAATGATCGTATTTTTAGATAATTTTTTAAACTTAATTTATGAAACAAACATTTAAAGAAATTCCGAGCAAATACAAAATCACTTCACTTGTAAATCAGAACACCTATTTAATTGGGGGAGAATTAAAAGAGTGGAAAGGTGCTAGTGCCGAAGTATATTCTACAATTTCATCAAATCAAGAATACAAACCAACCTTATTAGGTAAAGTGCCAGATTTAACAGGAGATGAAGCTATAGAGGCTTTAAATGCCGCGTCTAAAGCATATGATAGAGGGCAAGGTTTGTGGCCAACAATGAAAGTAGAAGGCAGAATTGCTGCGATGGAGAAGTTTGTTACGCAAATGAAAACCAAAAGGGAGGAAATTGTAAAACTACTAATGTGGGAAATTGGAAAAACTTTACCAGATTCAGAAAAAGAGTTTGACAGAACGGTAGACTATATTTATGATACAATAGAGGACTATAAAAAAATGGATAGAGATTCTGCAAAGTTTGATAAAAACAGTGGAGTTCATGCACATATTAGAAGAGGTCCATTAGGGGTTGTCTTATGTTTAGGGCCTTATAATTATCCTTTAAATGAGACTTTTGCTTTGTTAATTCCGGCTTTAATTATGGGTAACACGGCTATTTTTAAGCCAGCTAAACATGGTGTTTTACTACTTTCACCTCTTTTAGAAGCGTTTCAAACTAGTTTTCCTGCAGGTGTTGTAAATATTATTTATGGTAGAGGTAGAACATTAGCAACGCCAATTATGAAAACGGGTCTTGTAGATGTTTTAGCATTAATAGGAAATAGTAAATCTGCTAATGCGATTCAAGCAAATCATCCCCAGAAAAATAGATTGCGTTTAGTGTTAGGTTTAGAAGCTAAAAATCCAGCGATTGTTTTAGCAAATGCAGATTTAGACTTAGCAATTGACGAATGTATAGCAGGTGCAACTTCTTTTAATGGACAGCGATGTACCGCTTTAAAAATATTATATATACATGAAGATATTGTTACTGAATTTAACAAACGATTTGCAGAAAAAGTAGACGGTTTGAAATTTGGAAATCCTTGGGAAAATGACGTAAAATTAACACCTTTACCAGAACCAGGAAAACCAGCATATATTCAGGAATTAATTGATGATGCTGTTCTAAAAGGGGCGAAAGTAATCAATAAAAGAGGTGGAGAAACTACCGAAAATTATATTTTTCCGGCAGTTTTATATCCGGTTTCTAAAGACTCTAGAGTTTTTGAAGAGGAGCAATTTGGTCCGGTAATACCAGTTGTTTCGTTTAAAAATATTCAAGAACCTTTAGATGATATGGCAGCCTCTAATTACGGGCAACAGGTAAGTGTATTTGGGAGTGAGGTGAAAACTTTAGCGCCATTAATTGATACGCTTGTAAATTTAGTTTGTAGAGTAAATTTAAATAGTGCAGCACAACGTGGGCCAGATGTATATCCGTTTACAGGAAGAAAAGATTCTGCCGTTGCCACTTTAAGTGTGCATGATGCATTGCGTTCTTTTTCAATAAGAACTTTTTTAGCAGCTAAAGACACCGATTATAACAATGCTATTTTAAAAGAATTGTTAGACAAAAAAGCATCTAATTTTATTAGTACAGATTATATTTTATAATATTTTTTTTTTAAAATCAAAAAAGCCTCCTATCCATAATTGGGAAAAGGAGGCTTTTTTCACTAGAAACTATACTTTAACCGTAAAGATTGGTTTTAAAGCTATTTCAGATAAGCTTTTGGTAACACTTCTTGAAAATAAATGAGAAATACCACTCCTACCATGGGTACTCAATGCTATTAAATCTACTTTTTTCTCTCTCGAGAAATTAATAATTCCTTTTTCAATAGAAGTATCATCATAAATATTTATTGAATATTTAAGTAAATTATATTCCTTAATAAAATCTTTTATTTTTTGCTTTGATTCGGCTGTACTCTCAAATTTCGACGGTGTGTTTACTCTTAGTAAATGTATTCTACTATTAAAAGCATTTGCAAAATCTAAAAATTTGATAAAAACTTCTTTATTATCTTTTTTGAAATTAGAAGCAAAAACTAAATTTTTTAAACTAAATTTTTTCGAGTCTCTTTTTACAACAATAACAGGTATTTTAGAGCTTCTCACAATTTTTTCTGTATTTGATCCAATAATAATTTCTTCAAACTTAGAATGGCCCCTAGAGCCCATAATAATTAAATCTGCATCAATTTTTTCTGCATACTTTCTTATACCGTCAAAAGGATTGTTTAATTTTATAAAATAATCAACCTTCATGTCTTCGGCAAAAAAATTATTTTTAAAGTCTAAAATTTTTTCTTTTATTTTCCTCAAATAAAGCATACTTTCAGGGATGCTAAATCTACTACCATAATATATATCTACAATTTCCGAAGGAAGTTCAATTAAATGTATTATAGTTATGGAAGCACCAGTTTTTTTAGCAATTTTAGCTGCCATCTTTGCAGCATATTCAGAGGGTTTAGAAAAGTCGATAGGAACTAGAATTTTTTTCATAAATAGCTGTTTAAGTTTAAAATATAGTTACTATCTAAAGTTACAAAAAAATAATGAATTACAGAGTTTTGGTAAATCATAAACAATTCGTATATTTGCACCGAAATTTATAGTAAATGAAGAATGAAGGGGACTTAAAAGTCCCCTCTTTTTATACTTTATTTTAAGGTTTAATATGAATCAAGCAGCATTAAAAGACATAATAGACGAAGCATTGGCTCTTAACGAGTCTTTGTATCTCATAGAATTATCAATATCTGTAAACAACAAAGTTCAAGTTGTTATAGATGGTGATAATGGTGTTTCACTAAGTGAAACTATGCGTATAAGTAGGGCTATAAACGATAATTTTGATAGAGAAGTAGAAGATTTCTCTCTAGAAGTTAGTACACCAGACATTGCGCATCCATTAAAAGTAAAAAGACAGTATATTAAGAATTTGAATAGAATTCTTAAAGTAAAAACGGAAGAAGAGGAGTTAGAAGGTACTTTAGTTACTGCAGATGAAGATAAAATTGTCTTGCAGTGGAAAGTTAGAGAGCCAAAGCCAGTTGGTAAAGGAAAGGTTACTGTAGATAAAACAGCAACTTTAGAGTATATAGAGATTAAGGAAGCAAAAGTGAAAATCTTATTTTAAGAATAAACGTAATGGAAAATATAGCATTAATTGATTCGTTTTCAGAATTTAAAGATAACAAGAGTATAGACAGAGTAACATTAATGTCTATTTTAGAAGAGGTTTTTAGAGCTACTTTAAAACGAAAGTTTGGTTCTGATGACAACTTTGATATTATTATTAATCCTGACAAGGGTGATTTAGAAATATGGAGAAACAGGGTTGTTGTTGCAGATGGTTTTTCTGAAGATGATAATGAAGAAATTGAATTAGCTGAAGCAAAGTTAATTGAACCAGATTTTGAAATCGGTGAAGATGTTTCGGAAGAAGTTAAATTAATTGATTTAGGAAGAAGAGCTATATTAGCATTGCGTCAGAACTTAATTTCAAAAATATATGAGCACGACAGTACAAATATATTTAAGCACTTTAAAGAATTAGAAGGTGAATTGTATAGTGCAGAGGTTCACCATATCCGTCACAATGCAATTATATTGTTAGATGATGATGGTAATGAAATTGTATTGCCTAAAAGTGAACAAATTCGTTCAGATTTCTTTAGAAAAGGAGATTCTGTAAGAGGTGTTATAAAAACAGTAGAGTTAAGAGGTAATAAACCAGCAATTATTTTATCTAGAACTTCTCCGGACTTTTTAAATAAATTATTTGAGCAAGAAATTCCTGAAGTTTTTGATGGTTTAATTACTGTCGAGGGTGTAGCAAGAATACCAGGAGAGAAAGCAAAAGTAGCGGTAGATTCTTATGATGATAGAATAGATCCTGTTGGAGCCTGTGTTGGTGTAAAAGGGTCAAGAATTCATGGGATAGTTCGTGAGCTAGGTAATGAAAACATAGATGTTATTAATTATACTAAAAATGAACAACTCTTTATTTCGAGAGCATTAAGTCCTGCAAAAGTGACTTCAATGGAAATTGAAATGTATGAAGAGGAAAGGAATGGTAAAAAAGGACGTGTAAGTGTTCTTTTAAAACCAGAGGAAGTTTCAAAAGCAATCGGTAGAGGTGGTGTTAATATTCGTTTAGCCAGTGAATTAACAGGTTACGAAATAGATGTTAAGAGAGAAGGTCTTGAAGAAGAAGATGTAGAATTAACAGAATTTAGTGATGAAATTGAAGCTTGGGTTATTAAAGAATTTAAAAATATTGGTTTAGATACTGCTAGAAGTGTATTAGAAGCTAGTGTAGAAGAATTAGTTAAGAGAACGGATTTAGAAGAAGAAACTATTTTAGATGTTCAAAGAATTTTGAAAGAAGAATTCGAAGAATAGTCTGTGGTTAAAGAGTAATCGTAAAAAGTGTATTTTTACAAATTAAAGATTAAAAAATAATATATGTCTGAAGGCAAAACAACGAGGCTTAATAAGGTTTTAAGAGAATTAAATATTTCTCTAGATAGAGCAGTAGAATATTTAGCAGA
>JBLHGY010000092.1:0-6934 GCA_047616665.1 Polaribacter sp. | reverse complement strand
AAAAAAGTAATTTCTTTAGCTGCAGTTTCTGACATTGGTGCAAGAAGTTCTGTAATTGGTGACTTAGAGAATTGGAAAAAAAAGGGGGTTAAGTATGTTGTAAACGGCAGAACAAAACAGCAAATGCCTCATTTTTATCAGTTCTACGAAAATTTCAAAGAAAATAAAGAGCGCTTAAATATTCAAAAAGCAGTAGAAAAAATTAGCATTCCGCAATTGGTAATTCATGGAAATAAAGACACCTCAATTTTTATTGATGAAGCATATAAAATTCATTCTTGGAATGCAAATAGTATTTTAGAGGTTATAGAAAACGCAGATCACGTTTTTAATGTTTCTCATCCTTGGGAAAAAGAAACAATGTCTAAAGAGTTAGAAGAGGTGATCGCAATTTGTGTTGATTTCTTGAAGTAATTTTTTTATTATTTCATTTAGAGGTTTTTTAAAATCTCTTTATGAATTTAGAGAAGAAAGATTATTTAAAAATTTTATTGCAATTATTTTAAATTTTATTCTTAATATTAATTTCAGCCTATTTCGTATTAATTTTTATTTTTCGATATTAGGTAGCAGTACTGCAATTATTGAAACTGTTTTAAATATGGATGAAAATAAGGCTTGGAATACCATCGTAAATCAGCCAAAAGCCATCAAAGACAAATGGAGTTAATTTTGCGAAATTTGGAGCAAAGAAATTTTATTGAAGCGAAAGATAAAAAGTTGGAGTAGGTTTTTACGGTTTTGTATAAGATTTGTTGCGTGTTTGCGTGCTTATTTCAATTTTTTAATCAAATCTAAATATTCGACTAGATTCGTTTTCTTAAAACTAGAAACATCATGATAGATGTTAATACTTGTTTTAGATAAATGACTGAATGGTGAAGCATCTAATTCGTTAAATTTGTTCAATATCGATTGTTGTTTTTCTTCCGACATTTCTCTAATGATATGTTCAAGAGATTCTCTTATTTTTTTTAGATTGCTATACGTTATATCCAGTATCCTTTGACCATACTTTAGAGTTTCTTCATAAGTTGGAAACCTGCCTTTATGGATCACACTATTCCTGAACTTTCGTTCGTTATCAGTTAAGTTGTCGGGTAATTCTCTATATTCTTTTACATATAGAAAAATAAAAGCCCCAAGTTGTCTTTCTGATTGTTGACTGACTTTTTTCCATGCAGTATCAAATACTCTCTCTGAAGTATTATATTTTCTAAAAAGAACTTTAATTAAAAATTCCTGAAGTCTTTCTAAACTACTGGTTAAAGAGGATATTGCTTCTCGATAGTAGCCATCTTGTATAGCATAAAGAGCAGATTCCATTAATAATTCAAATTTCTCATTTTTTACGAAGTACAAATTGACATGACCTCTTGAGCATTTGTATTCATATAAATCTTCGTCTCTCACCTGAACAAAATCGTAAGTATTAATATTTTCAAGAAAACACTTACTACATTGAAATTTAATTTTCATTATAAATTATATGATTAAGGTTCTGGTTTTTCGCATGACGTACAACGTATTTGTTTAAGAAAAGTTGCGTATTTCAAGCAACTAATTTAGTAAAAAATTACCGACCAAGAAAGTCCGCGAGGACTTACGTAAGTAGTCTATAACTAGCAATGAATTATACACGGTGTTAGGACACGTTTTTATATTTTAAATTCAATTCACTATCTATTCTTTCAAGTAGCTTGTTTTCATAGATAAATTCAAAATCAGTTGCTTTAAGTTTATATAAATCTAATTGCTTTTTGTAGTGATTAAATTGTCTAACGGAAAAAGTTAGGTAGAAAACAAAAGGTGATAAAAAACTAAATTTGAACAAGTCATAAGCCTCAAGTGTAATATTCGAAAATTCCCAATCGTTCATTTTTAAAAAAATAAACAAGAAACTCATAATTCCAATCATAATTAGAGTAAGTGAAATAGAAATCCTTGATTCCCATTTCCTCATTTCTTTTTTGTAGAATTTAGTGTTTTTATTTATTTCTTTATTCTTTGCCATTCATTGCATATAATTATTATACAAATATACTGGCTAACTAATTGTTTGTCAACCGAATATGTCAATAGTTATCAACGTAAAATAAGAATATAAGCATTATATTTTGAAAATAGAATATCATAATAATTTAATATACTGTATATTAGTAGTTTAGTAATACTATATAATCATATATACTTGAAAAATGAGTAAAAATGTTAAAATCTTTTTATTAAAAGGAATTTCAATTGATTTTGAAAATGACGTAAAAGAATATAATCGGTTACACAGTGTTATAGGATATTTTACAAATTTAAAAGAATTACATAGTCAGTTTGAAAAGGGTTCAATTCAATCATATTCAACATTGTGTAGTCATATGAAAGAGAAAGGGTTTTACACAACTAAAAATCCTGTAATTCGATTTAAGCGAGCTGTTCATAGGTTTAATGAAATAACAATAACACAAATAGAAACTAATAGACTTTATCAGAAAGGTGACTATATAGATTTGACGGAAATTTTAAAACGAGAAGCAAGTGTTATAAATACAAATAAAGCTTTTCTCAATTTTTAGTCCAAATGTGTCCTAACGTTGTTGTATATGGTTTGTTGCGTGTTTCAAGCAACTAATTTAGTAAATAATTACCGACCAAGAAAGTCCGCGAGGACTTTCGTAAGTAGGCAAGAAGCCAGCAATAAATTATATACGGTGTTGTACAGCGTTTTTTATTCGATAGGGATATTCAAATCAACTATAAATTTATTTTTAGGATGTTTCCTATAGTCATTGTGATAAATTTCAAATGGATTTTCAGGACTCTTTTTATATCCATTTTCATTCATCCAAATAAAAAGGCTCGTCCAAGATTTTTCAAATTCATTTGGTGTGATTTCAAAACGACCAACTATACATTTTCCTTTGTTAATGGTCAACTTATTAATCTCGCCTTCTATTTCAAAAGCTTCATTAGTTGTTAAAAAGATACTCATACGAACCTTTTCAGGCGCAGTAACTTTGAAACTGTCGTAGAAAACCCTACCCATTTTAACTTCTGAATCCTTTAGTAAGCCTTTCGGTATTGCCCACTTTGTAAGTTTTTCAAAGGCGTTTTCAATTCCGCTTATTCCAACGTGAGTTACTCCAGCAAGAGTCAATTCAGGTGTTTCTTTAATTTCAATTTTTGCATTCATTTCTGTCCATTTTTTTAGATTATTAATGATGCAAATGTATTTTTCGTAGTCAGGATATTCTTGTCCGTTCTTGCTTTTAAGTTGACGAATCTTGCTATGTCTATTTGGGTTTTCCTTTATAAATCCGGTTGGACTTATTCCAAAATACTTTTTAAAAGTTCTTGAATAAGAAGAATTATCACTAAATCCGTATTTGTGTGCTATTTCTGTTGTTGTGATATTTTTATGAAGTAAATCTGAAGCTGATTTTTCAATTCTCCGTCTTGTCACATATTCATTTAGAGTTTCTCCAGTAACGAATTTGAAAACTCGATGAAAATGAAATGGTGAGAAAAAGGCAATGCCCGAAACGGTGTTCAAAGATAAATCAGACTCCAAGTTTTCGTCAATAAATTCAAAAACTCGGTTAATTCGGTTTTTGTAATCGGTTTCTATTTCTTTATCTAATATTTTCATTTGTGGTCAAATGCTGTACAACGTTTGGTATAAGCAAAGTTGCGTTTTTTAAGCAGTAAAGTTAGTAAGTAAAACACGAACGAAGAAAGTCCGATAGGACTTTCGCAAGTGAGCTAAAACCAGCAATTTTGTTTATATTGTGTTGGCAACTGGCTTTTTTTAATTTTGATTAAATCTCAATTGAGTTAAAATTCCGAAAATTTTTCAGATTTCAGCAATTCCCAATCTTCTTTTATTATGCTAAAATATACATCATTTCTACTTTCTCCATTTGGCGCGATATAATTATTTTTAAAAATACCTTCTTTTTTCGCTCCCAATTTTTCGATTGCTCTTTGAGACCTCAAATTCTCTTGGTCGGCACTAAATTGTATTCTTCTAAATCCAATTTTCTCAAAGCCAAACTTTAATAATTCGTGTTTACAAGCTTTATTCAAACCTGTGCCTTGAAATTCAGTCCCATACCAAGTCCAACCGATTTCGCATTTTTGGCTTGCTATATTCAAGTATCCATATCTTGTGCTGCCTACAACTCGGTTACTTTTCTTGTCGATGATCAAAAAAGGATAACAAATTCGGTTTTTTTTATCTTCAATCGTGTTTGTCAAATACTTCTCAAATTCCTTCTCATTTTTCATATTCATTCCCATAAATTCCCAGATTTCTTTCTCAAAGATTATTTCTTTCAGTTCTTGATTTCTCGGATTTTCAAAAGGTAGAAGTAAAACTTTGTCGTTTTCGAGCTGTATTTTTGATTTTAAAATTTCGATGTTCATTTTTTTTTTCGCTTGTTGCCAACAACTGTATAACCCTATTGTTGATATATCGTTTATGGCTGCAATGTAGTATTTTTTAATAATTAAACATTAATCATAACCATTAATAACTGCAGTCAAAGCTAAAACTGACTTCGATAAGAAGTCGTTTTTGGTTTTCAACTCTATTTTTTTTGCTTTTAAAAGAAGTTTCAAAAAATCTTCTGTTGTAATTTCAGTATTTGTTGCTGGAAAAATAGTTGTAGTGCGTATTCTTGGAAATAAAATGAGTTTTATAAAACTTCTAAAGTCTAAGAAACCGATGATTTAATACGATAATAACATAATAATATTGTTTGTATAGCATAGTGTTATTTCGTATCTTTGATAAAAGAATTTATATAAAATAATACAGATGTCTGGAGAATCACTAAAAATACAAACACCTCTTAGGTTTAATAAAGAATTATTGAGCCTTATTAAAGAAAAAGCCAAAGCAGAAAAAAGAAGTCTTAACAATTATATAGAATACTTGCTATATAAAGACGTTGGCAACATTCCTAATGAAGAAACCATTAATTCAATTAAAGAAGCTCGTTCTAATAAAGGGTTAGAGCCAATAACGGATTTATCTTCTTGGTTAGAAAACATATAAGCTAGATGTATAAATTATTTTCTACAACTAAATTTAAAAAAGACTTAAAAAAAGTAAAAAAAAATCGTTCGGATTTTGAAAGTACTGCTCTTGTTTTAAAGATATTAGAAACTTATGGAGTTGACGGAGTACCAAAAGAAATGAATCCTCATAAGTTATTAGGAAATTATAAAGATAATTGGGAGTGTCATATTAAAGCTGACCTTTTAATTATTTGGATTCAAATAGAAAGCCCTAACACTATAAAATTAATTAGAATTGGAACACATTCTGATTTATTTAAATAATAAAGTCTAATTAACCGATCCTATAAAAATATAGGGTGAAAAAAAAGAAATGAAAAAGCGGAAAAAGGGAGAAATTTTTAACCATTTATATGAAAATGAATTACCTCGCCCCAAGGGCACGAGGAAGTTCATTAGATTTTTAACGATTATAGGACAACAAAACTTGTTATTGGGTTTTAAAAAACGATGTTTTCATTAAATTTTTGAGGGCATCATTTAAAGAAACGCCTTGTTTTTTTTAAAACACTATTATTTTAAAAATAATCTCGATTCCTATCTACTCAAGAATTACAACGAGCCTCTTTTTTCGTATTTTTGATAGATGCAACTACAGCCTCCTTTTCGGAAAATAATTCATGTAGATATGGATGCCTTTTATGCATCTGTAGCAGAATTAGACAATCCAGAATTAAAAGGAAAAGCCATTGCTGTTGGCGGAAGTGAAGAAAGAGGCGTCGTTTCTGCAGCAAGCTATGAAGCAAGAAAATTTGGCGTTAAATCTGCGATGAGTAGTTTTTTAGCCAAACAAAAATGCCCGCATCTTATTTTTGTAAAGTCAGATTTTGACCGCTACAAAGAGTTGTCTGTAAAAATTAGAGCAATTTTTTACGAATATACAGATCTGGTAGAGCCACTTTCATTAGATGAGGCCTATTTAGATGTTACAGAGAACAAGAAAGGGAATCCGTCTGCAAATGACATTGCGAGAGAAATTAGAGCGCGCATATATGAGGAAACAGGTTTGCGGGCTTCCGCAGGAATTTCAATTAATAAATTTATAGCAAAGGTAGCATCCGATATTAACAAACCAAACGGACAAAAAACAATCCATCCAGAAGAGGTGCTTCAGTTTTTAGAAGAGCTGCCTGTTAATAAATTTTATGGTGTAGGTAAAGTTACGGCCTCAAAAATGTATAATTTAGGGATATTTAAAGGGAAAGATTTAAAGAAAAAACCTTTAGAAGAATTGGTAAAGTCATTCGGTAAATCTGGTACTCATTATTACAATATTGTTCGCGGAATTCACAACAGTGCTGTAAAACCCAACAGAATACGCAAGTCTATTGCCGCAGAAAGAACGTTTAGTGAAAACCTTTCTTCAGAAATTTTCATGATAGAACGGCTAGATAAGATTGCAGATGAGTTAGAAAGACGCATGAAGAAGACAGATACCAAAGGCAAAACGATTACTTTAAAAATAAAATATTCAGATTTTACGCAACAAACACGAAGCAAAACAAAGACAAATTTTATGCAGACAAAAGAGGAGTTTTTTCCTGTGGTAAAAGAACTTTTATATCAAGATAAATTAGTAAATTCTGTTCGTTTATTGGGGGTGTCTTTTGGAAACTTAAATACTGAAGAAATTGTTCCGTTTTGGGTACAATTACAATTTGAATTCTGATAAGGCGCGCCGTTACAAAGAGCTGTAATAAAATAATCTATTTATAAGTTAAGAGATTGCTTTATTCTTTGTAGCGACAAAAATGATATTAAAAATGAATATAAAAACAATAAGAACGAATTCTAAAAACAAAGATTTTCTAAATTTAGTTAAAGAATTAGATGCCTATTTAAAAGTCACGGATGAAGA
>JBLHGY010000091.1:0-7022 GCA_047616665.1 Polaribacter sp. | reverse complement strand
ATTGGGGTAGAAAAGAAATGGATTTGGCAGAAGCAGAAATGCCAGGTTTAATGAGTTTAAGAGAAGAATACGGAGATGCGCAACCTTTAAAGGGTGCTAGAATTGCAGGTTGTTTACATATGACAATTCAAACGGCAATTTTAATAGAAACTTTACAAGCTTTAGGTGCAGAAGTTACTTGGAGTTCTTGTAATATTTTTTCTACACAAGATCAGGCTGCTGCTGCAATTGCTGCAACAGGAACTTCTGTTTATGCTTGGAAAGGAATGAATGAAGAAGAATTTGACTGGTGTATTGAACAAACCTTATTTTTTGGTGAAGACAAACAACCATTAAACATGATTTTAGATGATGGTGGGGATTTAACCAATATGGTTTTAGATCGGTATCCAGAATTAG
Organism: Polaribacter sp.; assembly: GCA_047616665.1. Classification (GTDB taxonomy): domain Bacteria; phylum Bacteroidota; class Bacteroidia; order Flavobacteriales; family Flavobacteriaceae; genus Polaribacter. Next base: position 6,623 of record JBLHGY010000091.1, on the reverse strand, counting down.
CTGCAGGAATTAATGGATTATCAGAAGAGACCACTACTGGTGTTCACAGGCTTTATGAAAGAGTTAAAAACGGAACATTGCCAATGCCAGCAATTAATATCAATGATTCTGTTACAAAATCAAAATTTGATAATAAATACGGTTGTAAGGAATCTGCAGTAGATGCAATTCGTAGAGCAACAGACATTATGTTAGCAGGAAAACGTGTAACTGTTTGTGGTTATGGTGATGTTGGTAAAGGAACAGCAGCTTCTTTTAAAGGTGCAGGTTCTATTGTAACGGTTACAGAAATAGATCCTATCTGTGCATTGCAAGCTGCAATGGATGGTTTTGAAGTTAAGAAATTAGAGACTGTTGTTGCAAACTCAGATATTATTATTACTACAACAGGAAATAAAGACATTGTACGTGGAGAGCATTTTGAAGCAATGAAAGACAAAGTAATTGTTGCAAATATTGGCCATTTCGATAATGAAATTGATGTTCCTTATTTAAATGCGAACAGTGAAAAAGTTGAAATTAAGCCACAAGTAGATAAATATAATATCAATGGAAATGATATTATATTGTTAGCAGAAGGACGTTTGGTGAACTTAGGTTGTGCAACTGGGCATCCAAGTTTTGTAATGTCTAATTCATTTACAAACCAGACTTTGGCGCAAATGGAACTTTGGAACAATGCAAAAGCATACGGAAACGAAGTATATATGTTACCAAAACATTTAGATGAAAAAGTGGCATTTTTACACTTAGCAAAAATTGGTGTAGAGTTAACTGAATTACGTCAAGACCAAGCAGCATATATTGGTGTAACACAAGCCGGACCATACAAACCAGAACACTATAGATATTAAATAGTTGTTTGCTTAGCAAACCAAAAAAAGAAAAACCCTTTCATTAATTTGAAAGGGTTTTCTTTTTTAGTTTTTCTTTTTTTGAAGTCCGCCTTCATGATCTAATACAATTTTACTGTCTCTATATTTACAGCAAGGATGCACAGCGCTATAGGCTTTATCCGTGGCTATAAAGTTTTCGACATCATGACCAACGTTTGCAATATTTTGTTTTACGGTATTTAGAGATGCTTTACGCTCATCTAAAATGAGGTTTATTTGATGCGTTTTCACATCCCAAATAGCAAACTTTACCCCCTTTGTTTTTAGGGCAGCAATCTCTATCCGTTTTTTACACATGCCACAAATACCATCTACTTTAAAAGCAATTTTGGCGTTTTTTTTCTTTTTCACTGTTTTCATTTCTTGCGCTTGGGCAGAAAAACCAATGAAGAACATACTAAATATGAATACTATTTTTTTCATTATAACTTATTTTAGAGTTGTTTTTTTTACTGATACCCATTGCTGTGGGGTTATTTAATTTTAAATCGTAAACCTACATAAATAGCGCGACCAAAAATTGGCGAGTACACAATTGTGCTGTCAAAATTGTTCCCAAAAGGATTCTCACTTCCTAAAATAGGATTTTCTTGTTGAACATTTGTTAAATTTTCTCCACCAGCATAAATTTCAAAGGTATTTGAAAACACTTTAGTAATTTGAGAATTTAATAAACTATAACGCTCAGAATTTATTGGTAATTGGTATTGTGTTGGGTTTGTAGCTGTATTTGGTAAACGTTGTTCGCCGATATTATTAAATGTAAGATCTAACTTCCATTGAGCGCCATTGTCTTTTGTTGCTGTTTCGTAAGAAATATTTGCAAAAAATCGATTGTTAGGTTGCAGCGGTTTTTCTAATTTCCCAGCTTTATAAGCTGTTGAAATATCAAAATATTTAAAAGCAGTTCGAAGATTTAAGTTTTTTGCCAATTCATAATTTACTTCTACCTGAAAACTATCTGCAATACTTTTTCCTTCAAGGTTATAAAAAGAAATTTCTTGAGGATTTTCCCAGTCGACAACAACTTGGTTGCTAAAATCTGTTCTATAGAAATCGAAGGTAATATCTCCTTTTTTATCAAACAACTTAAATTTTTGCAAATACGAAACTCCATAATTCCAAGCAATTTCAGGGTTTAATCCATAGATATTTCCACCTACAGCGTCTATATCTATTTTTCTAGAACTTGCAAATAATTGCTGATTTTCTGCAAAAATATTAGCACTTCTTTTTCCTCTTCCAGCAGAAGCTCTAAAAACTCCGTTTTCCCAAGGGGCATACCTTAGGTGCAACCTAGGTGTAATAAATGTACCTAATAAATTATGTGTATCTACTCTAACTCCTGCAGTTAAACTGAAATCCTCTAGATTGTCAAAAGCATATTCAAAAAATATACCTAGAGCGTTTTCTTTTCTTTTGTAATTTGTAGTATTTACAAGTTCATTGTATTTGTCATAAGTAAAGTTAATTCCTGTTTTAAACTTGCTTCTAGTGTCTCCAATAATTGAGTTGAAAAGTAAGTTAGAGTATAAGCTTTCATGTTTGATATCATACACATTTAAGCCAAAATAAGAATCTTGTTGATGATTGCTATACGCTAATTGTAAACCGATACTTTGATATGGAATTTCAGGAAAAACATACCCTAGTTTTAAAGAAGTTTCAAATCGTTTTGTATCAATTTCACTTCCCCAAGAATTTGTATTCCCTTTATCTAAAGTTGGATTAAAATTGATTTCTCCAGTTTGTTTTTCATCATTTAAAAAACGAATATTCAGAAAGCTAACCCAACCATTTTGTGCATCTGTATATTGCCAGCGGTTCATTACATTTATTTGATTGGCTAGAGGTGCGTCTAAAAAATTATCATTGTTTTTATCAAATTTTTCACCTCTATAATTCCCATGAATATAAAGTCCAGTTTGCCATTTTTTTGAAACTCTTCTGTTGAAATGAGTATTTAATTCTAACCGACCGTTCAGAGAACTGTAGGTGTTTAAGAAAAATTTATTATCAGAAAAAGGCTTTACCAATTCTGCATTTATTTGCCCAGAAATACTTTCAAAGCCATTTACAACAGAACCTGCACCTTTTGTAATTTGAATACTCTCTACCCAAGTTCCTGGTGTAAAAGTTAAACCAAAAGCTTGCGCAGCACCTCTTATAGAAGGTATGTTTTCTTGCATAATTTGCAAATACGGACTTTTAAGTCCCAACATTTGTATTTGACGTGTTCCTGTTAATGCATCAGAGAAACTAACATCTATAGACGGATTTGTTTCAAAACTTTCTGCTAAATTACAACAGGCTGCTTTTAATAGTTCGTCGTTATTCACTGTAAAAGTATTAGCTGTGGCAAATAAAGATCTTTGAACGGCATCTCTTTTGCTTCGAATAGTTATTCCTTTTAATTCGTTTTCTATAGTTATAAAATGATGAATTGGTGTTAGATCTCTAACTATTAAAGTGTCTGTTTTGTAACCTATATAGCTTATTACTAGTTTTCTATATTCCTTTTTAAAGGGAATTGTAAACCAGCCCTTTTCGTTCGTAATTGTGCCAATGTTTGTGTTTAACCAATTTACTGTGGCACCTGCAACGCCTAAATTGTCTTTAGGATTTTCTTGATCCATAATCATTCCTTTCAAATTAGTTTGAGCAAGAATAAAAATTGGAAACAGTAGTATAATGCTATTTAATATGTATTTTTTCATTAATGTTAATTTTATTATAATTAAAACTGTGCCTCTTTAGTAGAAGACTTTTTAGTTGGAATTAAAATTAAATTAAAAATGATTGGTATTTTATCTGAAAATTGATAGGTATAACAGGCCGGTGAAAGGCTTTGTAAATAATGCTTCTAGAAGATTCTTCTTTAAATAGATTTAAATTAGAAGAATAAAAAGTTGTTAAAAATTGTTGTTTTTTAAAGTTTAAGGTATCAAAAGAAGCTGGATGTAATTCATCTTGTCCTTCTGTTATTATTACTTCATCTTTACAACAGTTTATCTTTTTCGCAGACATTGACTGCTCCACTTTCATACCGCAGTCGTTGGCTTCACCGATAACGGAAATATCCATTAATAAACCTCCACAATAATGACTCTCAACAGTAAATGAGAGTGTTGAGAATAGCACCAAAAATGCTAATAGAGCCGATGTTATTTTGATAAAAATAGATTTCATTATTAGTGCAAATTTACAATAACAAATGCGATTTTTTTGTAAAATCAAATATTATCTCGATATTCATTCAGAAATATAAGGAAATTAGGAAAATGTGTACTGTAAAACTGCCTTCATGTTTCTGTTTTTATCAACGAAATTTCATTTATTTTTACAGCTATAAAAGTTATGAGTTTAGATGGAAATGGATATAAATAGATTGAAAAATAAAGTAGATAGTATTTTTGCAAATACAAATACTACAAATGAAAAGCTAAAGGCAATTTGCGATGTGTTAGAAAGTGAAATTTCTTATTACGATTGGGTTGGTTTTTATTTTAAAAATGGAGATAAAGACGAGTTGAAGTTGGGGCAATATACAGGTGAAGAAACAGCACATACAATTATTCCTTTTGGAAAAGGTATTTGCGGACAAGTGGCTGTAAGTAATCAAAACTTTGTTGTTCAAGATGTATCTAATCAAGAAAACTACATATCTTGTGGATGGAAAGTGAAATCTGAAATAGTAATTCCTATTTTTGTGAACAAAGAGAATATTGGGCAGATTGATATTGATTCTCATACTGCAAATGTTTTTACAGATAAAGATGAGCAATTGTTAGAATATATTTGTAGAAAGGTTGGTGCTATCTTATAATGCAGTGTTTTAAAAAAAAATAGCTATTAAATTAAAAATTAAAGCAGAGAAGGGTTTAGTATAAGGTTTAAATAAGAAGTAATTTCACCACAGTTGTTCATTACTTCCTGCTATTGTTACTATCTTTTATTGCCAAAGAGGCTTCCTTTCACTAATTTTGTTTGCTTAACAACACAACAACTAAATGAGCACTGCAAAAACAATTAAATCCGCATTAATATCGGTATTTCACAAAGATGGTTTGGCACCAATCGTACAAAAATTGAACGATTTAAATGTAACTATTTATTCAACCGGAGGAACAGAAAAATTTATTAAAGAACTTGGAATAAACGTAGTTCCTGTTGATGAAGTTACTTCGTACCCTTCTATCCTAGGCGGACGAGTTAAGACGCTCCATCCAAAGGTTTTTGGAGGAATTTTAAATAGACAAGACAATGAAAGTGACATCGCTGAATTAGCAGCATATAATATTCCGCAGATAGACTTGGTAATTGTAGATTTATATCCTTTTGAAAAGACCGTTGCGTCAGGAGCACCTGAGCAAGATATTGTTGAGAAAATTGATATTGGTGGAATTTCTTTAATTAGAGCATCTGCAAAAAATTTTAAAGATACTTTTACGGTTTCATCAATGAATCAATATGATGATTTTTTAGCTATTTTATCTCAAAATAATGGAGAAACCACAATTGATCAGAGAAAGAAATTTGCTGCAAAGTCCTTTAATATTTCTTCACATTATGACACTGCTATTTTTAATTATTTTAATGCTGGTGAAGAGCCTACTTTAAAAGTTAGTGAAACAAATGCACAAGTTTTAAGATATGGAGAAAATCCTCATCAAAAAGGTTATTTCTTTGGAGACTTAGAAACAATTTTCGACAAATTACATGGTAAGGAGTTAAGTTATAATAATTTACTAGATGTAGATGCTGCTGTAAACTTAATCGAAGAATTTAGAGGTGAGGCGCCAACTTTTGCTATCTTAAAGCATAATAATGCATGTGGTTTTGCACAAAGAGATACCATAAAACAAGCGTATGTAGATGCTTTGGCAGGTGACCCTGTTTCTGCTTTTGGAGGAGTTTTAATTGCAAATACAGAAATAGATGCTGCAACTGCAGAAGAAATTCATACTTTATTTTGTGAAGTAGTAATTGCGCCAAGTTATTCAAATGAAGCTTTAACAATATTAAAAGGGAAAAAGAATAGAATTATCCTAATTAAAAAAGAAGTTGAATTACCTACAACAACAATTAGAACTTGTTTAAATGGTAATTTAGTTCAAGATAAAGATAGTATTACAGATCAATTATCAGATTTGAAATACGTTACGAATACGAATCCAACAGCAAGTGAGATAGAAGATTTGTTATTTGCATCTAAATTGTGTAAAAATACGAAGTCAAATACCATTATCTTAGTTAAAAATAAGCAGTTGTTAGCGGGGGGTACAGGGCAAACAAGTAGAGTAGATGCTTTGAACCAAGCAATAGAAAAGGCAAATTCTTTTAAATTTGACTTAAACGGATGCGTAATGGCAAGTGATGCTTTTTTTCCTTTTCCAGATTGTGTAGAGATTGCAGATAATGCAGGTATAAAAAGTGTGATACAGCCGGGAGGTTCTATTAAAGATCAATTAAGTATTGACTATTGTAATGAAAATAATATAGCTATGGTTATGACAGGAACTAGGCATTTTAAACATTAAGAATATATAGGTTATTTGCAATTAGAATTTTAGTAGCTTTGTAAGACACGAGTAAAAATAATACACTAAAAATATTTTATGGGTTTTTTTGATTTTATGACCGAAGATATTGCGATCGATTTAGGAACCGCAAATACATTAATAATTCACAAAGGAAAAGTGGTTATTGATAGTCCTTCTATTGTAG
>JBLHGY010000090.1:0-7033 GCA_047616665.1 Polaribacter sp. | reverse complement strand
TTTTAAGACTGTAAAGTTACTATTTTATCAATTGAAATAAGATTTCATCTTTAAATTTCCCTTCTGATAAAATCCAATCTTTTTTTATGCCAGCTTTCTTGAATTTATGTTTTGTAAACAAGGAAATGCTTTTAGAATTATTAGCAGTAATATTTGCATACAATTGATGCAAGTTTAAATGCTTAAAAGCATAATCAATTAGAATTGAGAGCGCTTCAAAAGCAAAACCATTTTTCTGAAAATCTGGATGAATTAAAATTCCAATTCCTGCTCTTTTATGTTGTGGATTAAAATCAAACAAATCAATTAAGCCTATTTGTTTTTTTGTGGATTTTTCTTCAATAAGTAAACGTAGCTGTTTCGCTTCAAAAATATCTAAATGTGCATTTTCTAGATATTGTTTTAAAAGATATTTAGAAAATGGAGTTTGGGTATGACTTATTTCCCAAAAAGATTCGTTGTTCTCTATAGTGTATAGAAATTCTAAATCTTCTGGTTCTAATGCTCGTAGGTTGCTCTTTTCTCCTTTTAAATATTCCATTAAATTTGAATTATCCCTTTAAAAACAAAGGTTGCAGGTCCTTGCAAGTATACGTCTTTATAATTGCCGTTTTCTTCAGTAAAAGAAACCTCTAAAACACCTCCTTCAACGGGCAAACAAATTAAATTACTAGTTGTTTTTTTTGTTTTATGCATTGCAATGGCAACTGCTGTAACACCTGTTCCGCAAGCTAAAGTTTCATCTTCTACACCTTTTTCATAGGTTCTAACTCTAAAAGTACTCGTGTTAATCTGTTCTACAAAATTCACATTACTTCCTGGGGCATCATAAGATGCTCTTATTTTTTTTCCTTTTTCATAAACAGGATAGTCATCTAAATTATTAACCATTTCTACATGGTGTTGTGTTCCGGTATAAACAAAAACTGAATTTTCTTGAATTCGAATATCGTCAACATCAATCATTTTTAAAGAAACAATATTATTTTTAATTTCAGCTAAATGAGGTCCATCAACAGCAATAAAAGTTGTTTTATTTTTAATGATATTTAACTCCTTTGCAAAAGCAACTGCACATCTACCTCCGTTTCCGCAGAAAGTCTGGCTACCGTCAGCATTGAAATAAATCATTTTAAAATCGTATTTGGTATCGTTTTCTATTAAGATAACACCGTCTGCACCAATTCCAAAATGTCTATTACAAAGATTAGAAATTACTTCCATGTTTTCCTTTGGAAAAATTTCAGTTCTATTATCGATCATTATAAAATCGTTTCCTGTTCCTTGATATTTAAAAAAATTAAAATTCATAAAGCAAAGGTAAGTATTTAAAGAACAAGCAAAGGATGTTAAGAAGGGGTTAAAGTCCGTTAAAAAGAAGTTAAACAGATTTTTTAAAGATGTTAAAATTATATATTTGGATAATAAAAAGAAGCAATTATGAAAAAAGCATTCGGTTTTTTAGCTATGGCAATTTTAGGAGGGGTAATAACATTAGGGGGTTATAAGTTATTATTAGAAGAACCGATGATGTTAGATAGAACAATTAAAATACCTACTAATATTGTCCAAACAAGCTATAGTTCAACAATAAAAGATGCAAGTGCCGCAGAAATGACAACAGATTTTACTGTAGCTGCGGAAAACACGATCCATGCCGTAGTTCATGTTAAAAATACAGCGGTGAAGACTCAGGTAAACCCGTGGGCAGAACAATATTATGGAAGAGGTCAAGGCACCAAAAAATACGAGCAAGTAGGCACCGGAAGTGGCGTAATTATTTCTGCTGATGGTTATATTGTAACAAATAATCATGTAATAGATGGTGCGAGTGAATTAGAAATTACATTAAATAATAAGAAAAAGTACAAAGCTGTATTAGTCGGGAGTGATGCTTCTAATGATATTGCTTTATTAAAAATAGAAGCAACTACAAATTTTCCTTATGTTCCCTTTGCAAATTCAGATAATATTAAAATAGGAGAATGGGTTTTAGCAGTTGGAAACCCTTATAATTTAACTTCTACTGTAACTGCAGGAATTGTTTCGGCAAAAGGAAGAGATTTAGAAGGAAATAGAAGTATAGATTCTTTTATACAAACAGATGCTGCTGTAAATCCGGGAAATAGTGGTGGCGCTTTAGTAAACGGAAGAGGTGAGTTAATAGGTATAAATACTGCTATTTCTACTAAAACCGGTTCTTTTATTGGGTATTCTTTTGCCGTACCCTCTAATATTGCAAAAAAGATAATAGATGATATTTTAGAGTTTGGTGCAGTGCAGCAAGCAATTTTAGGAATTACAGTAGATTTGAGTTACAAAGACCAAGGCGTAAAAGTAAGTAATGTTATAGAGCAGGGCGAAAACATGGTAAAATCTGGTTTAAAAGAAGGCGATATTATTAAAAGAATAAATAATATAAAAATTTCTAAGTTCTCTGAATTGAAAGGGCAGTTAACAGCAAAAAGACCTAATGAGGTTGTAGATGTAACGATAGAAAGAAATGGCGAATTAATAACCAAGAAAGTAAAATTATCTAAATTTATAGAAAGACATGTTGCTACTGTTTTTCAATGGGAATTAAAAAACATTTCTAAAGAAGAAATAAAAAAGTTAAATATTTCAAACGGTGTTCAGATTATTAGAACAGGTAAAGATAGCGACGAAAATAATTTAAAAAACTATATTATTACTAAAGTAAATAACAAAAGGGTAACAGATGCCAAAGAAACCGCCCAATTATTAAATCAATTAGGTAAAAGGGGTTTTAGGATTGCTGTAGAAATGATAAATCTCAAAGGAGAGAAAGAGCTATACACGTACAGATAGTTAGTAAAACAATTTTATAAAAATCTGTATTTTTAATTCAGATTTTTTTATTTTAAAACTTTTCACGCAATCGATTTCGTATTTTAAATAATTGGTATACTTTTGCCGGAAATTTAATTCTAGTAGCACAACTATGTCAACAAAAGCAAATTACAACGAAGAAGTTTTATCGCAGGCGCAAACAAGAAGAGCAACTGTAGAATTTATTAATATTGTAAACGATTTATGGTATGATAAGTCTATCGAGTTAGTGCTTTTTAGAAACCCTTTAGTAGATAAGAGAGCTAGTGAAGTATTAAACTTAATAGAATATGCAAGAGAATTTGTAAGTAAGCCAATCTCTATTCTAGATGCATTAGATATTGCAAAAGCAATTACACAAATAGATTTGCCATCTTCTAAATTAGATATTGGTAAATTAGCCTATGAGTGTTATTTAAGTACAACAAATTGCGAAGACAAAGTAGCCTTTGTAAATAATAAATTAAAAGGTGCAACAATAGCAAAAGATATTAAACCTAAAGATGTTGTATTGTATGGTTTCGGAAGAATAGGCCGTTTATTGGCAAGAGAGCTAATGACTAAAATGGGCAAAGGTTCTCAATTAAGATTAAGAGCAATTGTTACCCGTGGAGAAATAAATGAACAAGTTTTAGAAAAAAGAGCATCTTTATTAAGCATAGATTCTGTTCATGGAGATTTTCTAGGAACTGTTCAGGTAGATATAGAAAACAAGGCATTAATTATTAACGGAACTACCGTTTATATGATTTCTGCAAGCAAACCGGAAGATATCGATTATACAATATACGGAATTAAGGATGCTTTAATTATAGACAATACAGGTGCATTTAGAGATCAAGAAGAATTAAGTAGACACCTAAAATCAAACGGAGCAAGTAAAGTTTTAATTACGGCTCCAGCAAAAGGAGTTCCCAATATTGTGCACGGTGTAAATCATAAACAACACAATCCAGATAATGTAACTATTTTCTCTGCAGCATCTTGCACAACTAATGCAATTACGCCGATCTTAAAAGTTTTAGAAGATAATTATGGAATTAAAAAAGGGCATTTAGAAACCATTCATGCATACACAAATGATCAGAATTTAGTGGACAATATGCACAGTAAATATAGGAGAGGAAGATCTGCAGCTTTAAATATGGTAATTACAGAAACCGGTGCAGGAGCCGCTGTTTCAAAAGCAATACCTGCATTAGCGGGTAAGTTAACTTCTAACGCAATTAGAGTACCCGTGCCTAACGGCTCTTTAGCAATTTTAAATTTACAATTGCACACAAAAGTTACTACAGAGCGTGTGAATTCTTTAATTAAAAAATACGCTTTAGAAGGTGAGTTGGTAGAGCAAATAAAGTACTCGATTGATAATGAGCTTGTATCTTCAGATATTATAGGTGTTACTGCGCCTTCAATTTTTGATAGTAAGGCAACTATTACAGATAATGAGAGTATTGTTATTTATGTTTGGTATGATAATGAATATGGGTATTCTCATCAAGTAATTCGTTTGGCAAAACATATTGCAAAAGTTAGAAGATACACGTACTATTAGTAGAATGCTATTTTAAAATACTTTAAACCCGAAACAATTTTTGTTTCGGGTTTTATTTTTTATTATCGGTTACCTCTTAATCATTCTTTTGTTAAAAATAAAAGAGAGCTTAAAAAAACGATTCTTGAGAAGAATCGAAAAAGGTTAAATTTATTTACTGATTCGTATTTTAAAACGAATGTTTCTCTATTCAAAAAAATAAATTTTCGTTAATTTAGCAATCAAAATAAGTACATGAAAACGAAATTAATAATTATGATCATACTATTTGCAGGCACTTCTATAAACTCTCAAGAAAAATTACCATATCGAGAAATTCCAGTGATGGCAGAAAGCTATACAGCACAAAACACAGTGGCAAGAATGATTGATGGTTTGGCATTTAGATATTATTGGTCTACAGATAAATTACAACCAGTAGATTTAGCGTATCAACCAAAGGGTGAAGGTAGAACTTGCCAACAAACGGTAAATCATTTATACGATTTATCTAATATGATGCTGCTTTTAACAAAAACCGAATTCAAACAAGTGTTAGAAAAAGATAAAATGACGTTTTTAACAATGAGAAAGCAAACTCTTTTGAACTTGCAAGCACTTAGTAATAGAATAAAAGAGAGTGAAAACCTATTAGAATTTACAGTGATAAATGAGGGAGGAATTCGCATTCCTTTTTTTAATATAATAAATGGGCCAATTGCAGATGCTATTTGGCATACAGGTCAAGTAGCAAGTTTTAGAAGATCTTCAGGCAATCCTATTAGCTCTAAAATAAATCATTTTAAAGGAACGGTACGAGAGTAGTTTTTAATTTAAATAAATGCAGCGAAGCAATCTATATCTGTATGTTTTTTTGATTTTCAGGCTGCTTCAGTGCATCTTAAAGATAAATGTACTTACGCTTATTCAAATAAATCAATTTTACAATCCATTTCTTCATTTAAAAATTCGTCTTTACTCATAAAGTATTCAGAGGTAATAAAACGGTAACCCCTTTCAGTATAGTGCAAATCCCAAATAATATCATTTGCCTCTGCAAATGCTTCCTCTGCATTTAATTGTTTTCCAAACAAGCGAATAATTATATTATGAGTGTCTAAGTTTTTCGCAAAACATTTCAATACAATTTCTTTGGTTATTATTTTATCAGCATGTAAAAAAGGTGTAATTTCAAAGTCTACGATAGTTGCTTTTGTATTCGGGAATTTTCCGTTAAACGCTTTATATAATAATTGATTTACATTAAAAAGCTCTTTGTGCAAAAAAATTTTAGGATATTCTTCAGAAATTTTATCAACCAACATTTCATAAGAAAGGGAATCTATTTGTCCCTCATTTAAATGATCAGACAACCTATAATCTAATACAATTTTGGCAGCTTCGCTAGGGTCTTTGTCTGCAATTGCCATAAAAAGTAACTCTCTTAATTCTTTTAGATTGTTTACTTCATTATTAGCGAAATCAAACCTTGTTAAAAGGACTTTAAAATCTTCGACATTCCAAGCATCAGAAATTTCATCAACTGTAGAAATTTTATGTATTTTTATAGCGTATTTCATTTTTTTTATTTCAATTTTGAACGAATAAATAAGATACAAAAGTATAGAGCCAAAAACAAGTTTTTTTATAGACAATATTACTATTGAAGAAAGGATAATTTATGGAAGATTTTAAAAATATATTAATTGAAAATATAGAAAAATTTAAAATTGATGGAGATTTATTTATTGAATATTCACCAATTATATTTTCTGATAAAATAGAAAGAGATTCTTACAAAGAAATAATTATAGATATTTTCCCTCGATATAAAGTCAGTGAAAAAAGAGCGAGGTTAATCATGAAAGGCTTGAGAAAAGAACTTAAAGAGCATAATTATAATTATTACGAAAGAGGTGTCAGTCTAATTTCTGACTATAAATATGATTTGAGTATAAAATTATTAAAGTCTTTAGAAGATATTTTTGGAGCACATACAAATGATACTCCTACAAAAACTATTGGAGTAAGAACTATTAGGAAAACTGGTTTTGAAAATAATGATGATTCTTCAACTAGATTTTTTAAAACCGTTACCCATAAAAATAGAATGTATTCTTTAGATAATTCATATTCAAAAGAAGATTTGTTCGATTGGGAAAAAAGAGTTGAAAAGGTCTTAGGTGTTTCAGAATTAGAATTTACTTGTGAGTTGAAATTCGATGGAGCTTCTATTAATTTAACTTATGAAAATGGTCAGTTTATAAAAGCAGTAACTCGTGGAGACGGTTTTCAAGGAGATGAAGTAACAAATAATATAAAAACAATCCGTTCAATTCCATTATCAATAAAAGAAGAGTTTATATCTAATTTCGAAATGCGTGGAGAAATTGTTTTACCAATAGATGGTTTCATTAAAATGAATGAAGAACGAATTTTAAACGGAGAAGAAGTATATAGGAACCCTAGGAATACTGCAAGTGGAAGTTTAAAGTTACAAGACAGCGGAGAAGTTGCAAAAAGGCCTTTAGATTGTTTGTTGTATCAAGTGGTTACAGAAGAAAGGAAATATAAAACACATTTTGAGAGCTTAGAAAATGCTAGAAAATCTGGGTTTAAGGTTCCAAAAACCATAACGTTGGCAAAATC
>JBLHGY010000089.1:0-7045 GCA_047616665.1 Polaribacter sp. | reverse complement strand
ATCATTGGTCAACTAGAAAAAGGACAAGTATTAGAAGGTATTGTTAAAAATATTACTTCTTATGGTGTGTTTGTAGATTTAGGTGGTGTAGATGGTTTAGTACATATTACAGATTTATCTTGGTCTAGAATTAACCACCCGAATGAGGTTGTTGAATTAGATCAAAAATTAAACGTTGTAATTTTAGATTTTGATGATAATAAATCTAGAATACAATTAGGTTTAAAACAATTATCTGCGCATCCTTGGGAAGCTTTAAACGATACTTTAAAAGTAGGTGATAAAGTTACTGGAGAAGTTGTAGTAATTGCAGATTATGGCGCATTTGTAGAAGTAGAACAAGGAGTAGAAGGGTTAATTCACGTTTCTGAAATGTCTTGGTCTACACACTTACGCTCTGCACAAGATTTTGTAAAAGTTGGTGATAAAGTAGAAGCGCAAGTTTTAACTTTAGATAGAGAAGACCGTAAAATGTCTTTAGGTATCAAACAATTACATCCAGATCCTTGGACAGATATTACAACTAAATATCCTGTAGGTTCTACACACACTGGTACTGTAAGAAATTACACAAACTTTGGTGTTTTTGTAGAATTAGAAGAAGGTATAGACGGTTTAGTATATATTTCTGATTTATCTTGGACGAAGAAAATCAAACATCCATCAGATTTTGTAACTGTTGGAGACAAGTTAGAGGTTCAAGTGTTAGAATTAGATGTAGAGAACAGAAAGTTAAACTTAGGTCATAAGCAAACACAAGATAATCCTTGGGATGCACATGAAGCTACGTACGCAATTGGTTCTACACATGAAGGAACTATCAAAGAAAAGAATGATAAAGGAGCAGTAGTATCTTTCGCAGATGGCGTAGAAGGTTTTGCACCAACAAGATTCTTAGAAAAAGAAGATGGTTCTAAATTAGGAAAGGGAGATACAATAGCATTTATTGTATTAGAATTTTCTAAAGAATACAGAAGAGTTGTCGTTTCTCATACTTCTATCTTTAGAGAGGAAGAAAAGAGAAATGTAAAAACAGCTGTTAAAAAATCTGCAGATGCAGAAAAAACTACACTTGGAGACATCGGTGGTTTAGCAGCTCTTAAAGAGAAAATGGAAGCAGGTACTAAAAAGAAGAAATAATTTCTTTGAAGTAACAGTAACTATTTATAATATTTGAAAGCCGATGCAATTTGCATCGGCTTTTTCTTGCTTTAAATTTAACGAATGTAAACAGCATAAAGCGATGTTTATCTCTATGCTTGTTTTGTGGGAAAAGAGATTTAAATTGATTTTTGGTGTTCTCTAAAAGCTCTAGTTTTGAGAGCTTTCTTGTTGTTTACACTAAATATCAGAGCTTAAATAATTATTGAGGCAACCACCTAAAATTACAATAAAGGTATAAAAACTTTCTGCATGTAAATTATTTTAAATAACCACTTAATAGAATTATATTTGTGTCGTTAATTAAAAATTACAAGAAAAAGAATGACATTAATAAAATCAATATCAGGAATTAGAGGAACTATTGGTGGTAAAACTGCCGATAATTTAACACCAATAGATGCTGTAAAATTTGCAGCTGCTTATGGGGCATTCATAAAAGTAAGAAACGCTGATAAGAAAAATATAAAAGTTGTAATAGGAAGGGATGCTCGTATTTCTGGAAAAATGATTTCTAGTTTGGTTGCGAATACCTTAGTTGGTTTAGGGATCGATGTTATTGACTTAGGGTTATCTACAACGCCAACAGTAGAAGTAGCTGTGCCGTTAGAAAATGCAGATGGCGGAATTATTTTAACAGCATCTCATAATCCGAAACAATGGAATGCCTTAAAATTATTAAACGAAAAAGGTGAATTCTTAAATGGAGCAGAAGGAGAAGAAATTTTAGCATTAGCAGAAAGCGAAGCTTTTGAATTTGCAGATGTAGACGATTTAGGAACCTATTCGAAAGATAATTCGTATTTAGAAAAACATATTCAGGCAGTTTTAAACTTAGAGTTAGTTGATGTAGAGGCTATCAAAAACGCAAACTTTAAAGTAGTAGTAGATGGTGTAAACTCTACTGGAGGAATCTTTATTCCTGCTTTACTGAAAGAATTAAATGTAGCATGTATAGAACTATATTGTACTCCGAATGGAGAATTTCCTCACAACCCAGAACCTCTAAAAGAACATTTGACAGATATCTCTAATCTCGTTGTAAAAGAGCATGCAGATTTTGGAATTGTTGTAGATCCTGATGTAGATAGATTGGCGTTGGTTTCTGAAGATGGTTCTATGTTTGGTGAAGAGTATACTTTAGTTGCTTGTGCCGATTATGTTTTAGGAAAATTAGGTGGTGGAAATACAGTTTCTAATTTATCTTCTTCTAGAGCATTAAGAGATGTTACGCAAAAACATGGCGGAACGTATACTGCAAGTGCAGTTGGTGAAGTAAACGTGGTACTTAAAATGAAAGAGACAAATACGGTCATTGGTGGAGAAGGAAATGGAGGAATCATTTATCCTGCCTCTCATTATGGTAGAGATTCTTTGGTTGGTGTTGCCTTATTCTTATCGCACTTGGCAAACAAGAAAATGTCTTGTAAAGATTTAAAAGATTCGTATCCAAGTTATTTTATGAGTAAAAATAAAATTCAATTAACGCCAGAGATAGATGTTGATAAAACTTTAGAAACAATGGCGTTAACATATAGGCATGAAGATGTAAATACAATTGACGGTGTGAAAATAGATTTCGAAGATGAATGGATTCATTTGAGAAAGTCGAATACAGAGCCAATTATTAGAATTTATACAGAAGCAAAGTCTCAGCAAGCAGCAGATGATTTAGCGGTACGTTTTATCAATGAAATAAAGGAAATTATTTAAAAATTAAGTAAATTTTGAAAACAGATATGTCTTTATTAGGTAAAGAAAGGCATGATGATTATCATTTGTCTGGTTGGGGTATCTTCTGGGGGTGCAGGTTTAAATATAACTTTCTTAAAGCATTTTTATATTCAGGCAGATTATAAGATTGGGTATAATAATATGCCAGATATTAAGACTTCTTTAAGTGTTGTAGATTCTGTATCACAAAGTTTTTACTTTTTTCAAAACAATATCTTAATAGTGGTAAGTTTCGGTTGTTTTAAAGAATCTCATAATGAGCGGAGATCAGTATTTTAATCAGTTAAGAGAAAATCCAATCTAGATATGTTAAATCTTATTCACCACAAGGTGATTAGAATGTTTGATATATCTAGATTGGATTTCTACCGGACGATTGTATCAGCCTAGAAAAAATTAAAATGCTACATAAATTTAGTCCTTTCGCAGCGAATACATATGCAGAAACGGCCACTTTTGTTGCTTTATATATTTAGGAGCTCTTTAGTGTTGGGTTTGGTAAAAGAATGATTTAGCTTTTAGTTATTGAAACTTAGTAGGAACTTTATCTCTATGCTTAAACCTTTTATGAGACCACAGATAATATTCTGGCTGCTCTAAAATATTTTTTTCCGTTAACTCTGTGTATAAATCTGTAATTTGATAGTCTTTAAACTCTTTTGGCGTATCTGTAATTAATTGGAATTCGGTTGTATAATATCCTCTTTTTACTCTTTTAGTCACATAATTAATTACTACTAAATCAAATCTTTTAGATAACATTTCTGCACCTGTATGAATGGGTACTTTAATATCGAAAAACGCTCTCCAATAATATGTTTTATGCAGTTGCGGAGATTGGTCACTTAATAAAATATATGCACCTTGTTGTTTGGCTGAAAAACGCTTTTGCATTCCTCTTACCATTTCTGAAGTTTTATAACCAATTACGCCAAACTTTTCTCTAGAATCTCTAACTACTTTTTCATAATAAGTGTTATTCAGTTTTGTATAAGCACCATACATATCAATATCTAAGACCTTTGGTAAGCTAATAGACCATTCCCAATTTGATTGATGTGCACCCATTAAAGCAATACTTCTTCCTTCTGCTGCATATTTATTTACCAATTCAGGATTGCTGTATGTATATCTTTTCAAAATTTCTTTTTCAGAAATAGAAAACGCTTTTACACTCTCTACCATTAGGTCCATTAAATGTTTAAAGAATTTTTTTCTTATTCGTAAAAGTTCTACTTCAGGTTTTTCTGGAAAAGCTAGTTTTAAATTATCTAAGACTACCTGCTTGCGATATCTGAAAACATAATAAATTAAAAAGTAAAAGAAATCAGATTTCATATATAATATCCTCATAGGAAGCCTAGAGAGTATCCAAATAATAGGATAGGTAATCGCAAAAAGAATAAATTGCATAACAGAATTTTAGTTCTGCAAATATCGCATATAAATTTAAAACGAAAAGAGATTTTAGTAATCCCTTTTTATTATGTTTGTGGTATGATAGGAAATATAAATAGCGCCGTATTATTCATTATAATAGCCAATGTTTTGGTTTCTATGAAAGGCTTTAGTGATTATACTTTTTTGAATAGATATAAATTTCAAATAGGAAAAATTGTATCTGGTGAAAAAATACGAATGCTTACTTCTGGATTTTTACATGTAGATTGGGCACATTTAGGATTTAATATGTACGCTTTATACCTGTTTGGAGGTATTGTTGCTGGCATATTAGGAATTCCTAATTTTCTAATAATTTACTTTTTAAGCTTATTAGGAGGTAGTTTGTATACTCTTAAATATCACAAAAACGAATCTTTTTATAGTGCTGTTGGTGCTTCTGGTGCTGTTTCTGGTATTATTTACGCATCCATTTTATTATATCCAGAAATGGAGTTGTATTTATTTTTTATTCCGATACCAATTCCGGGTTATATTTTTGGAGTAGGCTATTTATTATACTCTATTTACGGCATGAAAAAGCAAATAGGTAATGTTGGTCATTCCGCACATTTAGGTGGCGCAATTGGTGGCTTTGCAATTACGTTACTATTAAACCCTTCTTTATTTTCTACAAATACGTTTATGGTTGGTTTATTAGCTGTTCCTATTATATTGTTGCTGTTATTCGGAGATAAATTAAAAGCTTTATAACTAAAAAAACATGTTCTTTTGAATCGTGAATTGATTTCTTAATTCACTAAAAATGAAGTATTAAAAAAGCCTTATTATTTCTAATAAGGCTTTTTGAGCGAAAGACCAGGTTCGAACTGGCGACATTCAGCTTGGAAGGCTGACGCTCTACCAACTGAGCTACTTTCGCATGGTAAAGAGCTACAAATATAGAATGTTTTTTAACATCTGCAAGCATTTTTTTTAGAAAAAAAGCATTTTTTTAATCGCTTTCATACTGAAACAGTTAGCTTCTAAAAATGATGTTTTTTTTCTTTTTAATGTAGTAATTAAAGATGAAATAGGTTTTTTCGTTAATTAAAGAAGCTTCTTAATTGTAAAAAACATTTTTTGAATCAAAATCGAGGATCACCAGCAATGCTCATTTTTTTAGACTTGAGTACATTCATGCTGCAAAAATCAAAACGATTGGTAATTTTACCGTAACAGGCGTAAATTCCCATACCATTTATAGGATATAGACTCACGACATTCGTAAAATGTACTGCATCAAAATAATTGCCAGCTATATCAATAAAAGTACTTAGGCGCATCAGTTTTCCTTGCGCCGTTTTATTGAAGCGGGTAGTAACTAATTGGCCGTATAAAAGTACATTCTGATTTGTAAATTGGGGCATTTCTTTCGCTTTTATATGCGGACAAAAGGTGTCTGTAACTAATGAAAAATAATCATGAACTGTAAACCCGAGCAGTTCTATTTCATCATATACATTTTCTAACCAATGGTTATGTAGTTGCGGAATTTCAAAATTCTGATGTTGCGAATGAAACAATTTTACTTGTTCTTGCACTTGCTTTGTTTTTGTGGTATTTAGTTTGAAAGTCGCTTTCCAAAGGAGTGCTGTTTTGGGTACTTTCAGATCTCTAAAAGCATTGATTCGAATGAGTACCGTTACTTGTTCTATAGAGATGGCTATGCGATCCATAAAATTATCCAAAGAAAGAAAATCACCAAACAATTGGCGTTCCGTTAAAATACGTTGTATCGTTAATAGTTCTATATTTTTAAGGTATCCAAAACCCAAATAAATCGTTTTTCCTTTTACCTTATTTGCATGATCGCTTTGGTTAATGCATGGCAACTCTATAAGTGCACCACACATCTTAGCTTCATGTATGTAATGTTCTGCGGAATAAAAACCACCACCATTATTTAAAACAGCCGTCATAAATTCAATAGGGTAGTAGCATTTTAAAAAGAGACTCTGATAACTTTCTACGGCATAGGAAGCCGAATGGCCTTTCGCAAACGCATAGCCTGCGAAACTTTTAATCTGATTCCACACTTCAAATATCAAAGCATCTTTATGTCCTTTTTTTCTACAGTTAGAAACAAATTTGTCTTCAACAGCTTTAAACTCTTCCACGGAACGGTATTTACCACTCATACCTCTTCGCAATACATCAGCTTCACCCAGAGTTAAGTCTGCAAATTTATTGGCAACCTTCATTACATCTTCTTGGTATACCATAACGCCATAGGTTTCTGGCATAATTTCTAATAATGTAGGATGTGCTTCTTTTCTTTTCTCAGGAAACCGGTGCCTTTTAATAAACTCTTCTTTCATTCCAGAGCCTGAAACGCCGGGTCTAATAATAGAACTTGCAGCTACTAAACCCAAGTAATCTTGTGTTTGTAATTTCTGCATTAAGCCTCTCATGGCTGGAGATTCTACATAATACGCACCAATTGCACCACCTGTTTTTAATAAATTATTAATTTTTTTATCTTTCTTAAAACGTTCAATATCTGTAATGTCTATTTCCGGAGCATTAGGTTGATTCTCTTTAATAATTGCCAACGCATCTTTAATTTTTGCCAAACCGCGTTGTCCTAAAATATCGAATTTAAAAACCCCTACATCGTCAGCAATATTCATATCAAATTGAACGGTAGCAAATCCTTTTGGGGGCAAGCTGGTGGCAGAATAATAATGAATGGGTTTGTCTAAAATTA
>JBLHGY010000088.1:0-7209 GCA_047616665.1 Polaribacter sp. | reverse complement strand
CTATAAATACGATAATATTGTTTTTAAAGACGACTCGTGGAAGGAGGTTGCAGCGGTTTTAGACTGGGAAATGGCGACCTTAGGAGATCCGCTGATGGATCTAGGAACTTCACTTGGCTACTGGACAGTAGCCACTGATCATGAGTTTGTAAAACAAGGGATTCCGTCTCCAACCGTTTTTGAAGGAAATCCAATACGGAGTGAAATTGCTCAAATGTATGCTCAGAAATCTGGCAGAAATGTAGACCATTTGGTATTTTATTATGTATTTGGCTTGTTTAAAATTGCTGTAATTGCACAACAAATTTATTATCGATATACAAAAGGCTTTACAACAGATCCACGCTTTGCTACTTTAAACAAAGCTGCAGAATTATGTTGTAAATTGGCATTAAAGGCCATAAAAACAAAATCTATAGACTAATGGATGTGAAAAACAAAATAGTAATCGTCACGGGAGCAGGTTCTGGGATTGGAAAGGCAACTTCAATACATTTAGCAAACCAAGGAGCTACTGTTGTTGTTTCTGATATGAATATCGAAAGTGCTGAAAAAGTTGTTTCTGAAATAACTGCGAATGGGGGTGTTGCTTCTGCAAATAAATGCAATGTTGTTAATTTTGAAGAAGTAGAGCAGCTGATTCATTCAACTGTGCAGAAATATGACCGCTTAGATGTTATTGTTAATAATGCAGGTATTGGACCTAACTTATTGCGAACCCATGAAGCTAGCTTAAAAGATTGGGACATGGTGGTTGCTGTGAATCAAACCGGCGTTTTTTATTGTATGAAAGTAGCATTGCAACAGTTCTTAGTTCAAGGATATGGAAATATTGTAAATATTGCTTCTTTAGCAGGTTTAAAGGCTTCACCCAACAATATAAGTTACAGTGCTAGTAAATTTGCAGTGGTAGGAATGACAAAATCTGCAGCAATGGAGTATGCTACAAAAAATATTAGAGTAAATGCAGTTTGCCCGGGCTATACGGAGTCTGCCTTGCTTGATCAACTGCTAGCTGCCAAGCCTGAGATGGATGCCATTTTAAAAAGTGTTATTCCTATGAAACGTTTTGGGAAAGCGGAAGAAATTGCAGATGCAGTTGTTTGGCTTGCCTCTGACAATACAAAATTTATTACAGGTCAAACGATTACGCTGGATGGAGGTACTTCTCTTTAAAAAAAAACCTTCAGATTGCTATCTTAAAAGCGTTTTTTTAAAATTTTGAAGGTCTTCTTCTGTATCTATGTCTATAAAGTTGGTTTGCTTGTTTAGATGAACGACGTTACTGTTGTTATTTAAAAGATCTTTAGCACCAAAGTCACCAGACATTTTTTGTAATTTGTTAAAATAACTCTTGGGGAATATAGCAGGAACGCCCAATTTCTTTCCATAATTAGAAGCTATAATTTTTGATTGATCTTTATTGAACAGTGCAATCATTTCATTTAAATATGTTTTTTCTATTGCTGGCTGGTCTCCTAAAAGTACTAGAGTTGCATCATAGCTATTTGTTGTGGTTTTTAAATGAGCTATTCCATAAGCAATGCTGCTACTTAATCCTTTTTTGAAATTAGTATTGTGAATAAAGTGAATATTTGCAGATGAAATTTCTCTCCGTATTAAAACATTGTTTGCACCTAAAACACAGTACACATGATTTACATTGATAGCTTTTGCTTTAGATAAAACGGTTTCTAACAAGAAATTAACTCCAATTTTAACCAATTGTTTTGGTGTCTTCATCCTAGAAGATTCTCCTGCAGCTAAAACTAAAATTGCAAGATTTATCATTATTTATGTATTTTTCCTTCTAATTTCCGTAAAGAAAAGGGTTCTTTTGCTCTAATTACTGCAAGAATTTCTGCAATAATAGAAACCCCAATTTCTTCTGGTGTTTGTGCACCAATATGCAATCCGGCTGGCGTATAAATTGAATCTAAAAATGCTTCTGTAGCTTCGGGTTCATATTCAAAGAGTTCATTAAATAAACGTTCCCTTTTGCTTGGTGCACCTAAAATTCCAATATATTTTGGTTGCTGCTTGGCAAGTGCAATCACATATTTTAAATCTTGCACATAACTATGATTCATAAGTATAAGCGCACAATTATCGTTGATATTGTTGAATTTAATAGTTTCAGGACTCTCGCTAATTACTTTATTTGCTCCTGGGAAATCGCTAAGTTGTTTGCTATCTTTTATAGAAGTAATTATTTCAACTTCCCAGCCTAATGTAGCTGCTGTTTTGCATAATTTAACCGCATCGTGCTCGCCCCCAATAATAATTAATTTAAAAGCAGGTTGCAATACCTGGTTATAAACGGCAACATCACTTTTGGTTATAACTGTTTTTGTAAATGCAAATTGTTGCTTATTTTTAAAAGTTACACTTGTACCAAATTCACCAAAAACTTCATTTTCTTTTTTGAAATAACTGGTTAATTGTAAAGACTCTCTTTTAGAATTTGCTTCAGAAAAAGCAGATATAAATTGGTTAGTAACAAAAAAAGGCTCGATTAAAACATATAAAATACCTTCACAACCTAACTTATATCTACCATCGTATGTAATTACTTTGGGCTTGTTATCTCTAAAAACGGTAGTTGCTCTATGAATAATTTCTTTTTCTACACAGCCACCACTAACAGCACCAACAGAACTCAAATCTTCAGAAATTAACATTCTAACTCCGGGTTTTCTATAAGAAGAACCTTCTAGAAAAACAACAGTTGCTAGCACGTTTTTCAATCCTTTTTGTTGATTGATGACGGCCTGTTTAATAATTTCTTTGAGTTCATGAATCATCGATGAAAAATAATTTTTTTAAATGTAAGAATTTTTAAATTCTTATTTAGTACTTATTTTACAAGTTTCACACTCATAGTTGTCTTCATTGATAACCATTCCACTGATATTACTTTCTACAATTTTTTTAATAAAACTATTGTAGGTTTGGTCATTTCCAACCAATTTACTTCCTTTATTTAGCTTGTAAAAATCTCCTTCCCATTCTTGTTTACCCCAACAATTTGGACAGATGCCTTCTGGTGCATTTTCGTTTGTATTTCCAGTATCTTTTGCGGTAAAATATTTTTTTAAACTTTGTATTAGGCTCATAATTGTTTGTTTTTTTTAAGTAGTCGGAATAATAGTAAAGACTTTACGGGTTAAGGTATGTTATTAATAAAGCTAGTTCCAAATTAATTGTTTGCGTTCTTTCCAATAAAACTCCGGAGCTATTTTAAATGAATTTAGGAGTTCAATTTCATTATTAGAGAGTGATAAAGTATTCAATTGTAAATTTTGTTTTAACTGCGCGTTGGTGCTTGCTCCGCTTAAAACAATACTATTAGGTATGGTTTGTTCGCAATATTTCAATGAAATTGCATCTACGCCAACGTTGTGCTTTTTTGATATACTTTCTAAAACTTCATACATTTTAGTATAATGGGGATAGGATTTGTTTCTAAAAACCCTACCATTTGCCAAAGCTTCTTTAATTACAATTGATTTATTTTCATGTATTAGTTCTTCTGAAACCTCTAGTATACTTTGATCTAAGAAATTATAAGTTACTTGAAATAAATCAAAAAGAGAAGTACCATCAACCGTTATGTTTAACGCTTTTTTAATTACCTCTGCTTGATTTGTGCCTGTTGTAGTCAATCCTATTTTTAAATGATGTTCTTTTTTTAGTGAAGCCAATCGTTCTAAAACTTTGGAATTTTCTAAAACACCAGTTTCTATAGTTGCCGAATGAATTTGATATACTTTTAAATAGGGGAGTAGTTGTTTAGAAAAATTCCATTGTGCATTTAATTTTGCTAAACTGTGTTCCTTTACTTCATGCACTATTGCATTTTCATCAAAATTAGCGGTATAGGTATAGCCCCATTTTGTAGCAATTTGAATAGACGCGTCATTTTTTGTTTGTAACCATTCTACTACTAGTGCTTCTGCCAAGCCATAACCAGGAGCTGTATCGAAATATCTAATACCTTTATTATAGGCAGTTTCTAATACAGAAAAACTATTTTTTTTAAACGCTTCTAAATCAGATTTTTCACCATTTTTTAAACGAACATTTATGTATTGAGGTCTTCCTAGTGCAGCAGTTCCTAATCCTAATTTCATATTTTTTTATTTTAAGAACTACAAGATAACATAGAACACCCTACTTTATTTCTTGCCCATTCTGGTCTTTTTGAAAACCATTTTTCTTGCTCTGGTTGTGTTTCATATGGTTTTTTTAAGAGTTGAAATAATGCATCAATTAAAGTGTAATTTCCTTTATCTGCCTCGTCAATTGCCATTTGAGACATGTAGTTTCTTAGCACATACTTAGGGTTTACAGCATCCATTTTTTGTTTTCTTTCTTTTGATGATATTAATTCTTTCTGAAGTCTATTCGCATATTTTTTAAACCATAAACTCCAAGTATCTTTCACTTCATTAGAAATATTTCCGAAGTCATAAAATGCTTTTTCTATCAATTGTAAGCTAGATTCTGTATCCGTAAAATCACTTAAGTTTCTAAAGAAAATAGTCATGTCTGTTTCTACCAATTGTAAATTATCTTCTAAACGCTGAATCAATTGTAAGTCATCTGCATCGCTAATAGACAAACCCAACTTAGATTTCATCATGGTTAAAGATTGGTGCTCAAAATCTGTTGTATACTGTTTTAAAATAGTCTCTAATGGGGTTACATCTTCTATGATTGGATATAAAGCATTTGCCAGTTGATACAAATTCCATAAACCCATATTTGGTTGATTTCCATACCGATATCGTTTGTGTTGACGATCTGTAGTATTTGGTGTCCATCCAAAATCAAAACCTTCTAACCAACCATACGGCCCAAAATCTATGGTTAAACCTAAAATAGACATGTTGTCTGTATTCATAACTCCGTGCACAAAACCAACACGTTGCCAGTCAATAATCATTTTTAAAGTACGTTCTGTAACTTCCTTAAAAAAGGCAATATAATTTTCTTTTGAGGGAGCTCCTAAATGCGGAAAATGATGTTTAATTGTATAATCTACCAAGACCTTTAAATTTTTCAAATCATCTCTCGCTGTAAAAATTTCAAAACTACCAAAACGTAAAAAAGAAGGTGAAATTCTAGCAACAATAGCACCTTTTTCATATGCTGGATTCCCATCATATAAAACATCACGTAAAACAGCATCACCAGATAAGCTTAAAGATAGAGCTCTGGTGGTTGGCACGCCCAGGTAAAACATAGCTTCACTACACAAATACTCTCTAACAGAAGAGCGTAAAACGGCTAAACCATCTGCAGTTCTAGAATAAGGTGTTTCGCCGGCACCTTTTAATTGGACTTTCCAGTTTTTATTTTGATGCTCAACTTCAAATAAATTAATAGCACGTCCATCTCCTAATTGTCCTGCCCAATTGCCAAATTGATGCCCGGCATAGCACATAGCATACGGTGTTGTATTTGGGTATATATCATTACCTGTAACTATATTTTTAAAAAAATCTGTTTTAGTTTCAGTATTAGAAATACCCAATTCAGATGCCATTTCTTTAGAAATATGTAAGATTTCTGGCTTGGCAGTTTTCTTTGGTAAAACATAAGAAAAAGCTGCATTTTCTACTTGCCTCCTTGTATTTTCTTTGACAACATCAGCTGGCAATTCTGTAGTTAAAGTGTTTTTTATATTTAATTTCAAATTCGAATTTTTTAAATTTTCAAAGGGTTTTAACGCTTTGTTTTGTCAATCCATTTTTGAAGTGCGCTATCAGAAGGATTTCTTAATTTTTTACTATCAATAGTAATCGTAGGGAAATTTAGTTTTTTATTTTCATACAAGTTACGCAATTTGGTTTCATTCTCTTCGTTATTTTCAACATCTAGAAATACATAATGTAAGTTACGTGTTTCTAAAAAGGTTTTATAGTAGGCTGTCTTATGGCATTTTTTTGTACCAAATAATTGTATTTTCATTTTTTTTTCAAAGGTTTTAGAGCTTTTTTAGCTGGTAGCGCTAAACCCTTTTAATTTTTGTAATGCGCTATTTTAGTTTCTCTGCATGCATTTTTCGCAGTTTCGCTAACTTCGGTTCAATCACGTAGGTACAATATCCTTGGCCGTTATTATTTTTATAAAAATCCTGATGTTCTTGCGTTGCCACATAAAAAGGAGGTAGCCCACTCAATTCTGTTACTATTTCACGCTCATAGTAGTCTTGAATTTGTGTTAAAACTGCTGCTGCTATTTTCTGTTGCACATCGTTATGATAATAGATTACAGACCTGTATTGCGTGCCTCTATCTGCTCCTTGTTGGTTTAAAGTTGTAGGATCATGTGTCGTCATAAAAATGACTACAATATCTTGATACGAAATAGTATTTGCATCAAAAGTAATTTGAATTACTTCTGCATGGCCTGTTAAGCCAGAGCATATTTCTCTATATGTTGGTTCTCCTGGAACATCTCCTCCAGCATAACCAGAGATCACTTTTTCTACCCCTTTTACTTCTTGAAATACAGCTTCTGTACACCAAAAACATCCACCTCCTAAAGTGGCTATTTGTACGTTTTTACTCATTTTATATCGCTGTTATTGCTAATAATAGATATGAAGTAGACCTTAATTAAAAGAGACCCTATTGCACACACCTACAATAATTTTTTATGATTATTTACTTTATTTTTTTTCTAATTGCATCGCTGCAGAGTTCATACAATAACGCAATCCACTAGGTGCTGGTCCGTCAGGAAAAACATGCCCTAAATGCGCATCACAAGTATTGCAAAGTGCTTCAACTCTAACCATTCCAAAAGTAACATCTTTATGATATTTAATGGCGTTTTCTTGAATAGGTTGCGTAAAACTTGGCCATCCAGAATTAGAATCAAATTTTATTGTAGCATCAAATAAAGGAGTGTTACAGCAAATACAATTGTATTTACCTGCGTCATAAATAGAGCATAAAGCTCCTGTATATGGGCTTTCTGTACCTTTTTGTCTGGTAACTCTGTATTGTTCTGGGGTTAAAAGGGTTTGCCATTCGGTTGCTGTTTTTTCAACTCTTTTAGTTGGAGTTGGGTTTCCTTTTGTAGCAAAATGTATAATTTCTTTCCAAGTAAGCATGCTAGTTGTTTTCTTTTTTATAATTGTTATCCTCTTTTATTTGGACGAAATAATAGGTTTTAACTTACAAATAATTCTATTTT
>JBLHGY010000087.1:0-7361 GCA_047616665.1 Polaribacter sp. | reverse complement strand
ATCTATTTCAGCATAGATGTCTTCTTGTCTATCAATATCTGCTTTTATAGCTTCTTTTTCTAGTGCAGTAACAGTGTCATCAAACTCTTTGGTGGCCGTTTTTATTCTTGTTTTAAACTCGGTAGTTTTTGCTCTTAACGCATCATTCGAAAGTTTAGAAAACGCTGTTTCAAATGTATTAACATCGTCTACAACCGGTTGTAAAATTTTTAAATCTTTCTGTTGTTTGTCTCCGACAAAAAGTTTTATTACGGAATTTAAAATACTCATTATATTTATGTTTTTGTCAGCAAAAAATACTGCTGAATTATTGTTTTGTATATCAGGGTTTTACAAGCTAGAGAAATCATATTTACTGTTGTTAAAACAAAAACAAAAAAAAAGCCTCTATAGAGACTTTTTATATTTAAATTGTTTTTTTAGTATTCATCCTCGTTCCAAAGATAATCATCTTCAGTCGGATAATCTGGCCAAATCTCAACAATTGAATCATATGCATCACCTTCATCTTCAATATCTTGTAGGTTTTCCACTACTTCTAACGGAGATCCAGTTCTAATAGCATAATCAATTAACTCGTCTTTGGTTGCTGGCCAAGGTGCATCTGCTAAATAAGATGCTAATTCTAATGTCCAATACATTTCTTATTGTTTAATTTTGTGCAAAAATAATTTTTTTGCTGAATTATGCAAGTCTTTTTTAAGAAATTTATTGTGAAGTTATTTTAAATTTTTATGAATTGCTTAAAATCAGTGTTTTAAGTAAAATATATTTTTTTAAAATTTCTTCAGCTCGATAAAAAAAAGAACGTTTTAATTTTTCTCAGGAATCCACTTTAATTCTTCTACTTGTAAATCTTTAGACAATTTTCGTGCCAATACAAAAAGATAGTCAGACAGTCTGTTTAAATATTTTAGGATGTCATTATTTATAGCTTCTTGGTCATTTAATTCTACAGATAGCCGTTCTGCACGTCTGCAAACGCATCTAGCAACGTGACAAAATGACACTGCTTGGTGCCCCCCTGGAAGAATGAAATGGGTCATTTGAGGAAGTACTAAATCCATTTTATCGATTTCATTTTCCAAAAAAAGAATAGACTTATCATTAATTTTAGGAATATTTAAACGCTCTTTTCCAGATTTCAAAGTTTCTTTTTCTGGCGGAGTAGCCAACATCGCACCTAAAGTAAATAATTCATTTTGAACCTTTAAAAGCGCTTCTTTTGCATCCGTTGAAATTTTTTGATCTTTTATTAAACCAATATATGAATTTAATTCATCTACAGTTCCATAACTTTCAATACGTAAATTATATTTTTTAACTCTTGTGCCACCAAATAGGGCAGTTGTTCCTTCATCGCCAGTCTTAGTATATATTTTCATTCTTATTGTGTAGTTTAAACTTACCAAAGTTACAAAGTTTAAAAATCATAACATTTATTATTTATATGTTTTAACAGATAAATAACTAGACTCTTATTTTAAAGTGTTCTTTTGCCTGTTCTTTTCTAAAGAAAATTACTCCAAAGTAGAAAAGATCTAAACTAACTTTTACTTTTGGATGCTTTTTTATAGATGACCAGTTTTTTATGGTTTCTGAATTCCCATAGATATCATTAAAAATAAAAAAAGAGTTGTTATTAATTGTTTTTAAACAGGTATTAAAAGTTTTAAGGGTTATTTGATTTTTATGAAAGTATACACAATCAAATTCTCTATTCTGTGTAACTTCTAAAATTTCTGTGGGAGTATTTACGATAGTTGTAACACATGAATTACTAGAATTTATTGCAAGCTTAATAACTGCTACATCTAAAGAATTAGCAATTTCTAAATTGTTTTTTGGCTTAAAATAATGAATAAGTTTTAGTAAGATTCTTACTTTTTTATGAGAAATTTTTAAATTTTTAAGCAATTCATTATTAGAGTTTTGAAAGGTTTTCCATGAATTTTTATCTATTTTTTTATACAAACATTGTGTAATTAATTGATAAACAAAAGGAGAATGCACTCCGTGCTGATTGCTAGATTTTAATAAGAATTGAAAGTATTTTCTTTGTCGGTAGAACATGTGCTAAAATGAACAACGAAATTAAATTAAAAATATAGCTTTATACTTATAAAAAGTATATTTGTGATAGTAGTGCTATACTTTAAAATTTAAAATTATTTAAAATGGTTCCAAAAACAGAATATGCTCCTTATTTTGAACGATATATGCAATTATCTGTATTAAAAGATAAAACAATTATAGAAAGCTTAGAAAGTGCTCAAGATGAATTTGACAGCGTATTACGCAATCTACCAGATAAGAAACATAGTTTTTCTTATGCTACAGGAAAGTGGACGTTAAAGGAGTTGATACAGCATGTAATAGATACCGAAAGAGTTTTTTGCTATAGAGCTTTGAGTTTTGCAAGAAATGATCAAACTGCATTGCCTGGATTTGATCAGGATGTTTTTGTAGATAATGATACTGCAAACGAAAGAGATTATTATGATTTATTAGATGAAATGAAGGTTTTAAGAAAATCTTCCACTCAATTATTCAAAAGTTTTTCTAAGGAAGCTTTGTTAAGAATTGGAGTTGCTTCAAACAATAAAATGTCTGTTAGAGCGCTAGGATATTTATTTTCTGGGCATCAAATACATCATATAAATATTGTGAAAGAACGGTATCTATAATGAATAAAAAATCTGAAGTTTTAGCTTCAGATTTTTTAATTTTAATATTTTATTTTGTCTTGCTTTTCTGTCCATTTCTCAAAGGGTTCTAATGCAATTTTTCTTCCTACTTGTTCAAACGGAATACTTCTTTCTTCATAAGGAAGTGGAATTTCTTTATAAATAAATGCATCATCAAAACCTATATTTGCAGCATCTTGTTGGTTGCTTCCATAATATACTTTGTCTGGTCTAGCCCAGTAAATTGCTCCTAAACACATCGGGCAAGGTTCGCAAGAAGTATAAATAATACAACCATTTAATTGAAAAGAGCCAATGTTTTTACAGGCATCTCTGATTGCGGTAACCTCTGCATGGGCAGTTGGGTCGTTGGTAGAAGTTACTTTATTATTACCACTCCCAATAACTTCACCATCTTTTACTACAATACAACCAAAAGGACCACCTTCATTATTACTCATTCCTTGCAAAGCAGCTTTTACTGCGGTACTCATAAACGCTTCATGGTTTGTCATAAACTTCAGTATTCTAGATTTAGTTGGCGCAGCCAAGTGTTTATTTTTTAAAGCCCACCAGTCATGTTTTCTGGTTTTACCCATTCGTCATATTCTTCTGCGGTAACATACCCTAAACGAACAGCTTCAATTTTTAAGGTTGTGCCGTTTTCGTGGGCAGTGTTTGCTATTTCTGCCGCTTTATAATACCCTATTTTGGTATTTAAAGCAGTTACTAGCATTAAAGAATTGTTTACCAATTCAGTTATTCTAGAATGATTAGGCTCAATACCTGCAGCACAGTTAACATCAAAAGATACACAAGCATCTCCAATTAATTGAGCAGATTGTAAAACGTTTGCTGCCATCATTGGTTTAAAAACGTTTAATTCGTAATGCCCTTGTGTACCACCAACAGTTACAGCAACATCATTGCCCATAACTTGCGCACAAACCATAGTAATAGCTTCTGCTTGCGTAGGATTTACCTTTCCTGGCATAATAGAACTTCCCGGCTCATTTGCAGGAATAATTAATTCTCCAATTCCAGATCTTGGTCCAGAAGCCATCATTCTAATATCATTAGCAATTTTATTCAAAGAGACTGCGACTTGTTTTAAAGCTCCATGCGTTTCTACTAGCGCATCATGTGCCGCTAAGGCTTCAAATTTATTTTCTGCAGTTATAAATGGTAACGCTGTAAATTCTGCAATATATTTCGCAACCAATACATCATAACCTGCAGGTGTATTTAATCCTGTTCCTACAGCAGTTCCTCCAAGAGCTAGTTGGCTTAAGTGCTCTAACGTGTTGTTTAGTGCTTTTAAACCAAAATTTAACTGCGCTACATAACCAGAAAATTCCTGACCTAAAGTAAGGGGAGTAGCATCCATTAAATGGGTTCTTCCAATTTTAACAACGTCTTGAAATGCTTCTGATTTTGTTTTTAATGTATCTCTTAATTGCTCAATCCCCGGAATTGTATTTTCTACAATTTTCTTAAAAGCAGCAATATGCATTCCTGTTGGAAATGTATCATTGGAAGATTGCGATTTATTTACATCATCATTTGGTTGAATAGTTTTTTCGCCTTCACCAATTATATGACCTGCAATTTCATGAGCTCTGTTAGCGATAACTTCATTCACATTCATGTTAGATTGCGTACCAGAGCCTGTTTGCCAGATTACTAAAGGAAACTGGTCATCTAATTTACCATCTAAAATTTCATCGCAAACTTGTGCTATTAAATCTCTTTTTTCTTCTGTTAAAACACCTAAATCTGTATTTGTATAAGCAGCTGCTTTTTTTAAATAAGCAAATCCATATACAATCTCTAAAGGCATTGAAGCTGCTGCACCAATTTTAAAGTTGTTACGCGAGCGTTCTGTTTGTGCACCCCAATATTTGTCTGCAGGAACTTCTACATTCCCCATGGTGTCTTTTTCAATTCTATATTTCATAATAAAAGAGTATAATTTTAAGATGAACAAATTTACGAAAAACTAAGCAGATTCGTTATTAACAAGCAGTATAAAATACTATTGAAAAATTTTACTTTAAGATAGCAGAATTTGAAAATATGTCTTATTTTTGCTTTATTAATTATTAAAAATATTATAATGTTAGATTTTTCTCAATTTTCAGGATTGGTTTTATTCATGTTTGTTTTTACAGCTGGTTTCTGGTTGTTAATCTTTTTGTTAACATTCGTAGTGCCATATTGGATTGGTGGAACTATCTGGGAAAATTTAAAATTAAAAAAAGAAGCAAAGCAAGCTGCCGAAGGAAAGTAGTTTTCTTAAAATATATTTTATAAAAAAAAACTCGTTCAATACATTGAACGGGTTTTTTTAGTTTCAGACTAGGTGTTAAATTATGATATTTTTGAGTTTTTTTTTCTAGTTAGATGATCCCTCAAAACTTTCACCGCCATTTGTTTCTCTTCCTCCGTTTCCTTTTTTCTTTTTTTGATTGAAGCGGTATACGAAGCTTATTCTAAGTTGACGCTCTCTCCATTGGAATTCTGAATACTGTTCTAAGAAGTCTGGAATCGTTGTTCTTCTCTGACTGATTCTGCTATTAAAAACATCACTAAAATTTAAACTTAAAGAAGCTCTTTCATTAAATAAATCTTTACTTGCAGCTATATTTAAACTGAAAACACCTTTGCTTTTGGTCTGTACGTTTTCCGAAGGTCCACGATAATTAGTATTAATCTGCAAATCTACTGCACTTGGTAAGGTAATTTTTTGATTCAATCGAATGAAATAAGAAGTGTTTTTAAAGTCGAAATTTTGCGTAACATTAGTGCTAGCATTTGTGTAATCTCCTTTGCTAGTAACATTGTATACATTAAAATCACTATTTATGTTCCATATTTTAAATGGTTTGTAATTTAGTGTAAGCTCTAGACCTGTTCTTTCTTGAGTAGAAAGGTTAATAGGAAACCGTTTCGTAATTGGGTCACCATTGTCTGTAAGCATACCTGTATCCTCTTGAATTCTTTCCCAATTATCATTACTAATATTGTAATAAAGAGATGTACTTACTGTAAATTGATCCCACCGTTTTAGATATCCTAAATCTATGGCATCAGTAATTACAGGATTTAAATCTATATTACCACTGTATACATTGCTTTCACTAGATCTGCTTGGAAATGGGTTTAAACTTCTACCTCTGGGTCTTCTTATTCTTCTATTATACCCTAAAGTAATATTCTCACCGTCTTTAACTTCGAAACCAAGGTTTATGGTAGGAAATAATTTTCCATAATTTATTTTATTTTTAGTAGTGCCTATTTCTTGAACAATTTCAAGAGAAGTATGTTCATAGCGCAAACCAATTAATAGAGATATTCTATTAAATTTCTGACCATATTGCACATATGCTGCGTTTATAAGCTCTTCATAATTGAAAGAATTATTTAAGCCAGTATCTGGAATAAGCGGCCCGTTATTTTCAAAATCTTCTCTTTCGGCTAAGTAGAAACTATTAAAAATAGCTCTATAATTACCTCTATAGCCAGCTTCATATTGAATATTTTCATTTACGGAGTTTACATAATCAATTTGTAATAAACCGCTGTTTTCATTTTGATTTTCAAGTACTTGCTCTAAATCATTCAATAAATTTACTTGGGTATCTATTTCTGTAATATCATTTAAAATATCTTCTATTTCCGAAGAGTATTGTCCATTTATAGAAAGCTTTTTCCCATTATTATCAAAATTATTTACATAATCTAAAGTATACTGAATTCTTTGTTCATTTTCACTTTCACTTTCAGTTCTAAAAGTAGCTTCATTTAAGTCTCCTAAAACATTAAATCTATCGATTTTATTTGTGTTTACATCATCATCATTACCTCCATTAAAAATAATATTTCCAATAATACTTGAATTTTTAGTAAGGTAATACTCGGCACCAAAACTTGTAAATATAGACCTGCCTAACCTTCCAAAATTTCTATCTTCTATAACTTTTGCATTTTGTGCTGTATTCGAAAGAAAATCTGAATCGCTAAAAGCATTTCCAGGAGTTTCATTGTATCGAAAACCGGTATTTGTAAAAAGATTCCATTGCTCTGTTCTCCAATTTGCGTTGAAAGCAGTTCCTGCTCTAGCAGGGAAACCTAAATCTAGCTGCAAAGACCCATTAAAACCTATTAATTTGTTTTTTCTTAATATGATGTTTAAAATCCCAGCAGTGCCTTCTGCATCGTATCTCGCGGATGGAGAAGTAATAACTTCTATTTTTTCAATAGCTTCTGCAGGAATTTGTCTTAACGCTTCGGCTCCATTCATACCTACTAAAGCACTTGGTCTTCCGTCGATTAATATGGTTACATTTTCATTTCCGCGCAAGCTTACAGTTCCTTCAACACTTACTTGTACTGACGGTACATTGCCTAAAACATCACTTGCATTTCCACCACGAATAGATAAATCTTTACCAATATTAAATATTTTTTTATCTAAACGAATATCTACTGTAGTTTTTTCTGCTACAATAACTATTTCATCCAAACCATTCGTGGCTTCAGATAATTTGATAAGCCCCAAGTTTTTGTCAGAAATAATATTTTCTTTTGGAAATTTCACAGATTGGAAGGAGATAAATGCAATATCTATAGCATAGGTTGCTTTTGGCATTTCAATAGAAAAAAAACCATCTG
>JBLHGY010000086.1:0-7429 GCA_047616665.1 Polaribacter sp. | reverse complement strand
GTAATTAAACCAGATACAAGGATTGAAGTTCTCCATTTCTTGTCAAAACTATTCATTGATAAAAAGAAAAATACTGATGCAGCCATCATAGCCATACATCCTACAAAAAATGTAAATCCAACATAATCGTCTGCTGCCATTTTAGCAACTGATAAAAAATTTAATGATAAATTCATTGTTAAAAATTTAAGTTAGTAATTAATTGTTAAGCGTTTTAGTATAAACGTTAAACCAAATATATGAATAAAATTATTAAGTTTGCAGTATGAATTCAATATTTATTAGAAATTACGAAAATTTCATGCTTTTCTTTACATTTTTCTTGTTTTGGGTCAGTATTCAATTTGGAGAGGTAGTAGAAGATTTTATAGCATATATAATGGTTATCTCGGTTGGCATCTTGCATGGAGCTAATGATTTATTAATTTTGTCTACCAAGGACCAAAAAGACAAAAAACTAATAAAAAACCTTTTTATATATATTGGTATTATACTATTATGTGTTGTAATTTATTTGTTCAGTTCATTTGTTGCAATCGTTTTATTTGTTGTTCTAAGTGCATACCATTTTGGTGAGGAGCATCTTAGTCATAAAATAAATGTAAATTTTGTTTTTAATGCTGTTTACTTTTTATCGTACGGTCTATTTATTTTTGCTTTACTTTTTTATCAATCAATGTCTGATGTAGATGTTATAATGACAGAGTTAACAGGGCGAACTTTTTCTAAAATTCAAATTGAGATTACTTTAATTGTGAGTGCTATTTTTTTAAGCACTGGAAGTGTATACTTAATTCTAACAAAAAGAAATGATTCAATGCTATTTTTGCGAGAGTTTCTTTATTTGGTTTTACTTTTTCTTGTTTTTAATACCTCTTCCTTAATTTTAGGTTTTGCTATTTATTTTATTCTTTGGCATTCAATACCGTCAATTATACATCAAATAGAATTTATTTCTGGAAGTTTAAATAAGAGAAATGTTATTGCTTACGTGAAAAAAGCTCTAATTTATTGGGTAATAAGCATTGCCGGTCTTTTAGTTCTGTATCAATTATTACCAGAAATTAAGTTACTAGCTACCGTTGTTTTCGTAATATTATTTGCCGTTACAGCACCCCATACTTGGGTAATGCATAAAATGAAAAATTAATTCATGAAGCACTGTAAATGTCTTAAAGTATAAATAGAAATTCTAAATTTTAGCGTGTAAATAGTAATTCCGTTTCCGTGGACATCTCATCAGAAAAACGATACTTATCAATATTAAAACCTTTTAACTGTTCGATGGTATTTATTTCATTTTCTATAATAAAACGAACCATTAGACCACGTGCTTTTTTGGCATAAGTCATTACAATTTTATATTGACCGTTTTTTAAATCTTTAAAAACAGGAGTAATCATTGGTACTTTTAATGCTTTTGCTGGTAAGGCTTTAAAGTACTCTGCGCTTGCTAAGTTTATCAATAACTCATCATCTTTTAATTCTTCATTTAAAGAATCGGCAAGCTCATTATTCCAAAATTTATAAAGATTCTCTATGTTATCAACTTTTAATTTTGTTCCCATTTCTAAGCGGTACGGTTGTATTAAATCTAAAGGTTTTAATAGACCATACAAACCAGATAAAATTCGCAATCTATCTTGTAATACAGGTATTTTTTCTTCAGCTAAAGAATTTACATCAATTCCTTTAAAAACGGCACCAGTAAAAGAGTATACGGCTTGTTTTGCATTTTCTTTTGTGAACGGCGTTTCCCAAATTTGGTTGCGTTCATAATTTAAGTGAGACAAAGCTTCAGAAATACCCATTAAGTTTCCAATTTCATTTTTAGAAAGTGTTTTTAATTTCGCATTTAACTTTTTAGATTGCTCTAAAAAACGAGGCTGAGTAAACAGATTTGTTGGCACTTTACTTTCGAAATCTAAAGATTTTGTTGGAGAAACAATTATTTTCATTTGATGTACTTAAAAAATTAAACAAGAATATAAATATACCAATGATTCTAAAATTTTTCTTATGAATTGATACTTAATAATTGATAAAACTATTTATAAAATCTATATTCTTTTAGCATTAGAATATAATTTTATAAATTCATCAAACTATTAAGGCTTTTGAAGGTCAAAGAATAGAGATTAACCAAAAGTAGTTGGATAAAGACGATGCACTTGTTGAAAAGTTAAAAAATGCTACACTAAAAGACACCGCTTTTAGTGAGCTACTTGATACCTATCAAGAACGTTTGTATTGGCATATTAGAAAGATTGTTTTAACCCACGAGAATGCTGATGATGTTTTGCAAAATACATTTATTAGAATCTATAAAAATATTCAAAAATTTGAAGCTAAAAGTAGTTTACATACATGGATGTATAGAATTGCATACAATGAATCCATCCGTTTCTTAGAGAATAATAATAAAAAAAGGTATGAAGATATTGATGCTATTTCTGAATCTCATCTAGAGGTTTTATTTGAAGATGAATATTTTGATGGAGATGAAATTCAGAAAAAGCTTACTAATATTATAGCCAGATTTACCGAAAAACAACAACGAGTTTTTCAAATGAAATACTTCGATGACTTAAGTTTTAGAAAGATATCCGAAATTTTAGAAGTTTCAGAAAGCACCTTAAAATCTACGTATTACACAACAGTAAAAATTATTGAAGAAAAAATATTTTTATAAATCCAAACTATTTACAAAAAGTTGGGTCTAACCTTTATATTATGGATACATCAACAGAAAATAACAACAAACAAAACTTTCTAGAGGAAGGTTTTAAAGGTGGTATTTTTAAACATCACAATAAATACTTAGGAACAGAAATTCCTGAAGGATATTTTGTAAAATCAAAAAAATCAATTTTAAAAAAGATAACTGAAGATATTACAATTGATGTACCTAAAAAAACCAAAAAGCATTTGATTTTTTGGATGCAACCTCCGTTTAAATATATTGCGGCAGCATCTTTGATTTTTATAGTAAGTTTAACCGTTTGGTTACAAAGTTCTAATAAAACAAATGTTTTAGAGGAAACTGATTTTGAGTTGTTCGCTTTTTCTGACGCTATATTAATTGAGTCTTTATTAGTGGATGAATCGGAAATTGAAGCATTTACTGACGCTACTTTATTTAATGAAATTTTGGTTAAAGCAGAACTGTCTGAACAAAAATTAGATAATCTAGTTTTAGATAACTTATTCTTAGAGGACTCATTATTAAATAATTATATTGATTATGGATTGATTGAAACTCTTGTTTTGTGAAATAAAAATAAAAATTTTCAAACTATTTTACAAAGTTTAGTTCTAAGTAATAGAAACAATTATTAATTAAAAAATTTAACATTATGAGAACTTCAATTTTTAAACAGCGTATTTTTAAATCAAATATTTTATTTTTTACAATAGCATCATTTATTTTATTAAGTCTGTTATTTACATCTTGTTCAGATTCAGATGCTGTTGATGGACTTGAATTAGATAGTTCACTATTGATAGAAAAAATCGAAAATGCTGCAAAAACTACGATAGATTTTACTAGCTTACCATCTTTAACTGATAGGGCTTTTAACGGAGATTTATTAGATAGTTATGCTATAGGTGCTGAATTAGCAGCAGGTTTAGGATATAAAGTTGCGATAGCAACAGACAATAAATCTAGAGAAGAGGAGAAAAGTGATGTTTACTTTTCATTAGAAGGAAAACAATTGGTAGACAAAAATAAAGAAAGAAGTAAAAAAAGACATAAATGTTTTGAATTCTCTTTTCCTATAAATTTTATCATGCCAGATAATTCTACAATCACTTTAGATAGTAAAGAAGATTGGGATTTAGTAAAACAATGGTATCGTGCAAACCCGGATGCAAATGAGCGTCCAGAATTGGTTTTCCCTCTTGATATTGTTTTAAAGGATGATATAGTACAGACGTTATTAAATATTGATGAACTAAAAGACGTTAAGTTTGCTTGTAAAGAAAATAAAGACAAAAGAAAATGTTTTATACTTATACTTCCTGTAAGTTTTACTATGCCAGATGCAAGTGTAATTGCTGTAAATGAAAAAGCTGATTTCGAGTTAATTAAAGAATGGTATATAGATAACCCAACTTTAGAAGAAAAAGGAGTTTTGAATTTCCCAGTAGATATTATGTACAAAGATGAAACTACTGCAACTATAAATAATGCTGATGAAATGCTTGCAGCAAAAGTAGCCTGTCAAGATTAAATTTAGTACTCTAGAAGTTTAAGAGTTAAAAACAATAAAAATGAAATTAAAAACCATCATGTTATCTTTAAGCTTTCTTAATCTGATGCTATTTAATACAACAGTTTTTGCTCAAGAATCTAGTTTTAGTTTAATTCAAAAAGAGTTAACACAGCAACAAAGGGATTTATTACAGAAAGAAAAAGAAGTTATGAAAATAAATCGTGAAGCTTTTAAAGCATCACTTACCAAAGAGCAATTAATTCTTTTAAGAAATAAAACAATTTCTAAGTACGAAATAAGAAAACGTTTAGTGGCTACATTTTCTAGAAATCAAAAAAACATAGTTAAAATTCAACAAGTTAGTTTGAGGAAAACTAGAGATAATTTCAGGAAAACACTTACAGGTGAACAAAGAAAAATGCTAAAAGAACGAATTGATAAAACCAGAAATTCTAAAGACAGAGGAGAACTTAAAGATGGGCCAAGAGTAAATAATGCTAATAATGGAAGGAAAAAAAGAAACAGCGGTAATTAGCATTTAACTATTTATGACATATCTTTTTCAAGGATTAAAAAACACTATAAAAGTTTTTGGGTTGCTATTGTTTTCAATAGCAACCTCTTTTTGTGCTTATGCTCAAGAAGAAAATTTAGAGGATTTAGATGGTTTAATAGATGAACTTTTTTTTAACAATCAACAGTTTTTAGATGAGTTAATAGAAAATGATTTTTCTTTCAATTTCTTGTACACTTCGGTTTCTTATAATAGCAACACCTTTTTCTCAGGAAGAGATTCTGGTGCAGATCAATTCAACATTATTCCACAAGTCTCTTATTATCATTCCTCAGGATTTAACGCAAGTATCTCAGGGGTTTATTACCAAAATTTTGATCCAAATTGGGATTTTACGAGTGTTTCTTTAGGGTATTTTAAAACCCTGGGGAAAAATAAAAACCTTCTTTATAATATAGATTACACAAAGTTTTTTTACACAGATGATTTTGATGATTTTACGAATTCTTTAACTCTTAGTCTTGGGGTTAGAAATAAAAAAAGAACTGTAGGCACAACAGTATCTGCTTCCTATTTATTTGGTTCAGATGAATCTTATCAAATAGTTTCTAATAGTTATTTGAACTTTACTTTAAAAAGAACTCCAAATTTTGCACTGCGTTTAAGACCGACTGTAAATTTTATCATTGCAAAACAATCTATGGCAGTAGAAAAAGTTGTTTTTATGGATCCACAAATAGTTGCAGAAATCGTAAATTTTAATATTATTGATTTATTAAATACTCAACTAAGTTTCCCACTATCTTTAAGTACAAAATCTTGGGATTTTGAATTTGGCTATAATTTTAATTTCCCGAATTCAGTATTGAAAGAATCTAGCATACCAACATCAAGTTATTTTAGTTTTTCTATTGGTTACTTATTTGATTTAAATAAATAATATTGACACGAGTTTAGCTGAACATAAAATACTTTCCTTTTGTATTTTAGTTCTCTAAAATTTAATTTAGTAAAAAGCCTTCTCATTTTATTCTTATTATTTACAATCGCTGCATTTGCCCAAAAAAGATTCAAAAATATATGAGCTTATAAATGTAGTTTGTACAAAAAAGAAGCAAAGCAAACGTAAAAAATTTAACTGAATTTTGTGCAATATGTTTTTTTGACACCATTTCTAATAGACAATGTATTGCTGCTGCAAGACGTTGGATAAATTCGGAATTTGAAGTAATTTCTAATACTTGTGATAAAGAACCTCTTTTGGTAAGTCTGCAGTTGGTAAAAATAGACACGAGAGCGTTGTTTTTTTCCAAATAAAATTTGAATAAAATAATAGATTTATTGTTTTCATCAACTAAAAAGAGGAACTAAAAAAAACCGAATTATAGAAATAATTCGGTTTTGTGCTATTCATATTAAATTTCATGGAAATAGATAATCAATTACAGTCCACTTATAAAACTACCATAAGGATCTTTAAACTGCGTTCCTTCCGCAAAGCGATATTTGCTTAATTTTTTAAATTCAACTAAAGCCCACAATATAAATTCTTTCATGAAATAAGTATCTGCTTCATTCATGTTTGGCTGATGTTCTTTTATAAATTGATCTAGAGGCTTTACTTTATCTAATGCTGCTTTGTACTGCTCTTGAGTATAATCATCTAATAATTCAAAATCTTCTTCTGTATTAAAGAACCAAGAAATAATAGCATCATAAGGTGTTTCTTCACTTTGTTTTTCTAATTTTTTAATTTCAGGAAAATAAATAGGAAATAATGTTGTTACTGCTTTCTGAATTAGACCATTAGCAACCACGTGAGCACCTTCTTGCTCTCCTTCATATACTAATTCTACTTTACCGGTAATGGCTGGAATAATTCCATCAAAATCGCTTAAGCGAATCATTGTTTTCTCATCTCCAGATACTAAAGCTCTTCTCTCTGCTGTACTTAATAAATTTTCAAATGCAGAAATACTTAAACGCGCACTAACGCCACTTTTAGCATCTATATATTCACTATCTCTGGCTTCGAATACTATTTGCTCTAATAAATCTCTAGATAGCTCTGGTACATCTATAAATTCTTTCTGAGCACTTGCCTTATTTGTTTCTTGCTGTGTTATTGTTTTTGCAGTTTCTATATCTTCAGGATAGTGTGTTAAGATTTGCGAACCAATTCTATCCTTTAAAGGAGTAACAATACTTCCTCTATTGGTATAGTCTTCTGGATTTGCAGTAAAAATAAATTGCATGTCTAAATTTAGACGCATTTTAAATCCTCTAATTTGAATATCACCTTCTTGTAAAATATTAAATAATGCTACCTGAATTCTGGCTTGTAAGTCTGGTAATTCATTAATCACAAAAATACACCTGTTAGCTCTCGGAATCATCCCATAATGAAGCACCCTATCATCTGCATAACTTAACTTTAAGTTTGCTGCTTTTATTGGGTCAACATCACCAATAATATCTGCAACAGTAACATCTGGTGTTGCTAATTTTTCTGCAAAACGCTCGTCTCTATGCATCCAAAAAATAGCTGTATCATCTCCTTTTTCTTTGATTGTTTCAATCGCAAATCTTGAAATCGGGTGCAATGGATCATCATTAATTTCAGAACCTTCTACAACTGGAATATATTCATCTAATAAATTGACCATTAATCTTGCCAAACGCGTTTTTGCTTGTCCTC
>JBLHGY010000085.1:0-7483 GCA_047616665.1 Polaribacter sp. | reverse complement strand
TATAAGAACCTTACGTTAGGTTTTATTATTGGTGCTTTTTCATTAGAAGAGTTTGCTTATTATAGTTTAAATGCTTCAGAATTAAATAAAAGAATTATTCAAATTGTCATCCAAAGAGTTCAGGACAGCCTTCCTGAAATTATATAAGTAAAAAAGTCGGTACTTTTCAGCACCGACTTACAATCAAACAAAACCCTTCCTATTATAAAAATAAACACAAACGTGTTAAAACTACTTTTTAGAAGTTGTATATGAAATGCGGAAAACGCATTATTTATTTCTAAAACAAAGATCGTTTATATTTTCTTTTGTAATTATTTAATTATGTTAAACATTCTATAATTTACAAAAAAAAAGAGCATTCATTCAGAAAGCTCTTTTTTATTTTGAGGTGGTATTTATTGCTTTTTAGTTAATAATTTTTTTTGATATTTTCCTTGTACAACATCTACAATAACTAAAATGGCAATTACAAAGTAGAAAGTAGTTTTACTCATAGGTACAATTTCATTTCCAAAGAGTTTTAAATGCGCTAAATGGCCACCTTCTGTAATTAGCATAATGCCAACTATAAAAAGAATAAAGAGCCCTAAAACTTCGTACATCCTATTTTTTGCTAAGAAATCTGATATTCTATCTGCTAAAAATAACATTAACAAACCACTAATAACAATTGCAATCGTCATAATAATAAATGCAGTTGTAGTGCTTTCTATAGCACTTGTAAGACCAATAGCAGCTAAAATTGAGTCAAAAGAAAATACTAAATTCATTAATACAATGCTAAAAATAACAGCTTTAGAAGATTTTGTTCCTTTGCGCTGGTCTGCTGCAGATTGCTCTAAATTTTGAGTACCAATCATGTGCCAAATTTCTTTAATGGCGGTATAAATTATAAATCCGCCACCCAATAAAACAATAATACTATGCCCGTTAAAAGCAAATTTTATAACATCTTCTATGCCACCTGTCAAGAAAGAGAAAGGTTTTTGAAAATAGCCAATGATGGAAACTAAAAGAAATAAAAGTACAATTCTTAAAACAATAGCTATTAAAATTCCTACTTTCCGAACTTTTTTTCTGTCTGTTTCTGGTGCTTTCTTTGATTCTAGTGAAATGTATAACAAGTTATCAAAACCTAAGACGGCTTGTAACATAATTAGCATGAAGAGTGTAAATATATTTTCTAGCATTTTTATTTTTTTTTCAAAGGTAT
Organism: Polaribacter sp.; assembly: GCA_047616665.1. Taxonomy (GTDB): domain Bacteria; phylum Bacteroidota; class Bacteroidia; order Flavobacteriales; family Flavobacteriaceae; genus Polaribacter. The sequence goes on along the minus strand of JBLHGY010000085.1, from coordinate 6,267 downwards.
TTGGATTGCTTTTAATACGCAATATTTTATTTGTGTAAGTTTTAAGTATAAGAAAGTGGGCGTTTAAAATATGTATTTATATAAGATACGTAAGCTTACAAAGGCAATTAAAATGGCAGTTGCCTTTTTTAATTGAATAGGTGTAAAGAGTTTATTGCTCATTCTACTTCCAATTTGCCCACCAATAAAAACAGTGACCAATAAAATTGAAGTTAAATTCCAATCGATTATAAAATTAGGATTTGAATATTGTCCAATTAAACCAGCAATAGAATTTACTAAAATAAAAATACTGGCAGTTGCCGCTATTTTCTTTGGAGTATCCCAATTGGTAAGATGTAATAATGGAGCTAAAAAAATACCACCACCAATACCAACCATTCCAGAAATAAAACCAATAATTCCTCCAAAACTTGCATTCCTTATACTTTTGGGATTGCTGTTTTTTTCATTGAAAGCAACAATTTGTTTTGAAAGCCACATCGTTATTGCTGCGAACAATAAAGTAAAACCTAATAAAATGAAAAAGAATTGCTGATTTATTTTCATTTTTCCACCTAAAAAAGCCAGTGGAACACTTAATAAAACAAGGGGCAATATTTTTTTAAAATTAACTTTCTTTTGTTGAAGAAAGATAAATACATTACCAGAAACCACAACGATATTACATAACAAAGCAGTGGCTCTTATTTGTGTAAATACAATTCCGCTCAAAGCTAAAATTGCCAAATAACTAGAACCACCTCCAAAGCCAACGGACGAATATAAAATTGCCCCAATAAAGAATAATAGAATAATGTGCCAGTATTGCAAGAAGGTTTCAAAAATCAACATATATTTAACCGTAGCATATTTTTTAAGTCGCTTGCTTTTTAAAGAAAATTAGTTTGATTTTTTATAAATCAATGATTATTTGGGTTGTTTTGGTGTTTTTTGTCCATATCACCCTCTTAATTGCTTAATTTTTAGACACCGTCTTACTTGTTTATCGATAAATTTGTGATCATAGTTTTTATTTAAGCGGTTGGCAGCATTTAATAAGCATCATAAAAATATGGTATTTAATTTTAATAAGTATCGATAATAACGAATCATTATTCACATGGTATCAGAAAACAAAAAGAAATATTGGAATAAAAATTTAAAATATCTAGCAATTTTATTAAGCATCTGGTTTTTAGTCTCTTTTGTTTTTGGAATTCTTTTGGTAGATGAATTAAATTTAATAAGAATTGGTGGTTTTAAACTTGGTTTCTGGTTTGCGCAACAAGGTGCTATTTATGTTTTTGTCATGCTTATTTTTGTGTATATCAAATTGATGAATAAACTAGATAAGGAGTTTGGTTTTAATGAAGACGAAAAATAATTAAAACAAAAAAAAAGAATGAGTATTCAAGTTTGGACATGGATTTTAGTAGGAATTACATTTACATTATATATAGGTATCGCAATTTGGTCTAGAGCTGGCTCTACTAAGGAGTTTTATGTTGCGGGTGGTGGTGTTTCACCATTGGCAAACGGATTAGCAACCGCAGCAGATTGGATGTCTGCTGCCTCTTTTATTTCAATGGCAGGTCTTATTTCCTTTAATGGTTATGATGGTTCTGTTTATTTAATGGGTTGGACAGGCGGTTATGTGTTATTGGCCTTATTGCTTGCTCCTTATTTAAGAAAATTTGGAAAGTTTACTGTTCCAGATTTTATTGGTGATCGTTATTATTCTAAGGTAGCAAGAAGTGTTGCCGTATTTTGTGCACTTTTAGTATCATTTACTTATGTTGCTGGCCAAATGCGAGGTGTAGGTTTGGTTTTTTCTCGTTTTTTAGAAGTAGACATCAATACAGGTGTAATTATTGGGATGATTATTGTCTTGTTTTATGCTGTTTTAGGCGGCATGAAGGGAATTACCTATACACAGGTGGCGCAATATTGTGTTTTGATTTTCGCTTTTATGGTGCCTGCAATTTTTATTTCGATTCAAATGACAGGAAACCCAATTCCGCAATTGGGTTTTGGTGGTGCAGATGAAAACGGAATTTATTTATTAGATAAATTAGATGGGTTACACAGAGAACTAGGTTTTGCGGAATATACTTCAGGAAGTAAATCTACGTTAGATGTTTTTCTGATAACGGCTGCTTTAATGTTCGGTACCGCAGGACTACCACATGTAATTGTTCGTTTCTTTACCGTAAAGAAAGTTGCCGATGCCAGGAAGTCTGCAGGTTATGCATTGCTTTTAATTGCCCTTTTATTTACTACAGCACCAGCAATAGCTGTTTTTTCTAGAACAAATTTAATAGAAACGGTGAGCAATCAAGAATATAAAAAAATGCCTGAATGGTTCGGCAATTGGGAAAAAACAGGACTGATACAATTTGATGATAAAAATAAAGACGGATTAATTCAGTATGTCGCAGATGCTAAAAAGAATGAATTAATTGTTGATAAAGACATTATGGTGTTGGCAAATCCAGAAATTGCAGGTTTGCCAAATTGGGTAATTGCTTTGGTAGCAGCAGGTGCATTAGCGGCAGCTTTGTCTACCGCAGCAGGTTTATTATTAGTAATCTCTGCAGCTGTTTCTCATGATTTGATAAAGAAAATGATCAATCCAAATATTACTGAAAAAGGAGAGTTACTTGCTGCAAGATTAGCGGCGGTTGTTGCGGTTTGTGTTGCAGGTTATTTTGGTATTCATCCGCCAGACTTTGTCGCCGCAACGGTTGCATTGGCTTTTGGTTTGGCCGCAGCTTCTTTTTTTCCGGCAATAATTTTAGGTATTTTTAATAAAAGAATGAATAGCCAGGGAGCTATTTCTGGAATGATTGTAGGAATTTTACTGATGCTTTTTTATATGATGAAATTTAAATTCGATTGGTTTGGAGGCGGAACAAAAGAAAATTGGTGGTTTGGAATTTCACCAGAAGGTTTTGGAACAATTGCCATGTGTGTAAATTTTTTAATATCAATAGTAATCTCTAAATTTACACCGGCACCTCCAGAAGATGTTCAAGAAATTGTAGAAAACATTAGAATTCCTAGTGGAGCAGGAGAAGCTACGCATTAATTTAAAAGAATATATTTAATTTGCTACTAGTCGATAAATTGTTGTCGTAAGTAGAAAAAATAGTAGTAGATCAAATGAATTTAATAGTTTAGTGCTATAAATAAAGTAAAAGAAATGAGTAATTATCATATAAAACATCTAGAAGAATATTATCAGGTATACAGAAAATCTATTAGAGAGCCAGAAAATTTTTGGGAAGAAATTGCTGAAGAGCATTTTGTTTGGCGTAAAAAATGGGACAAGGTTTTAGAATGGGACTTCTCTAAGCCAACAATAAAATGGTTTCAAGGGGCAAAACTAAATATTACAGAAAACTGTATCGATAGGCATTTGGCAACAAGAGCAGATAAAACGGCTATCTTATTTGAACCAAATGATCCAAGTGAAGCTGCAGAGCATATAACTTATAGACAGCTTTCTGAAAGAGTGAATCAATTTGCCAATGTTTTAAAAGAAAACGGTGTAAAAAAAGGAGACAGAGTTTGTATTTATGTTCCAATGATTCCAGAATTGGCTATTGCAACGCTTGCTTGTGCTAGAATAGGTGCTATCCATTCCGTAGTTTTTGCAGGTTTTTCAGCAGTTGCATTGGCAACAAGAATTAATGATTCTGATTGTAAAATGGTCATTACTTCTGATGGTTCTTATCGGGGTGCAAAAACTATTGATTTAAAAGGAATTGTAGATGAAGCTTTGGAAAATTGTTCTTGTGTAAAAACTGTTTTGGTAGCGAAAAGAATTCATTCAGACATTCAAATGAAAGAAGGTCGTGACCAATGGTTACAACCGTTATTAGATAATGCTTCTATAGATTGTGAAGCAGAAGTTATGGATGCAGAAGACCCCTTATTTATTTTATATACTTCTGGTTCTACAGGGATGCCAAAAGGAATGGTGCATACAACCGCTGGGTATATGGTGTATACCGCATATACCTTTAAAAATGCATTTCAATATACAGAAGAAGATGTGTACTGGTGTACCGCAGATATTGGTTGGATTACGGGTCATTCTTATATTGTATATGGTCCGTTAGCAAACGGAGCAACTACCTTAATGTTTGAAGGGGTGCCAAGTTATCCAGATTTCGGACGTTTCTGGGAAATTGTAGAGAAACATAAGGTAAATCAGTTTTATACCGCGCCAACAGCAATTAGGGCGCTAGCAAAACACGGAACAGAACTGGTTGATAAGTATGATTTATCCTCTTTAAAAGTATTGGGGTCTGTAGGAGAACCCATAAACGAAGAAGCTTGGCATTGGTATAATGACAATATAGGGAAGAAGAAAAGTCCGATTATTGATACCTGGTGGCAAACTGAAACTGGCGGTATGATGATTACCCCAATTCCGTATGTTACACCAACAAAACCGACCTATGCAACTTTGCCTTTTATTGGTATTCAGCCTGCAATAATGGATGAAAACGGTAAAGAGTTAAAAGGAAACCAGGTAGAGGGAAGACTGTGTATAAAATTTCCTTGGCCAAGTATTGCAAGAACTATTTGGGGAAATCATGAACGTTATAAAGAAACCTATTTTTCTGCCTATAAGAACATGTATTTTACAGGCGATGGTGCTTTAAGAGATGAGGTTGGCTATTACAGAATTACAGGTAGAGTAGATGACGTAATTATTGTTTCTGGTCATAATTTAGGAACCGCACCTATTGAAGATGCCATTAATGAGCATCCAGCTGTAGCAGAATCTGCTATTGTTGGTTTTCCGCATGCTATAAAGGGCAGTGCATTGTACGGGTATGTAACTTTAAAAGATACTGGAGAAAGCAGAAATCATGATAATTTAAGAAAAGAAATCAATCAATTAATTACAGATAGAATTGGCCCGATTGCAAAATTAGATAAAATTCAGTTCTCAGAAGGATTGCCAAAAACACGTTCAGGGAAAATTATGCGTCGTATTTTACGCAAAATTGCTTGCAATGAAATAGACAATCTTGGAGACGTTTCTACCTTGTTAAACCCAGAAGTTGTGCAAAGTATAATAGGTAATAGATTATAAAGAACCTTAAAATAAATTTATTTAGACCTGTGCTGTTTTAAAAAGCTGACAGGTCTTTTTGTATGTTGTACTTTTGCTAATCTGTCATAGTTCTTTTCATTGGCATATAAATTGACAATAATGGAGTAACCACATTCTAAATTAAAAAGCATTAATGCAACACTTACAAGATTCAAAAAAAGAGAAGAAGAAACCAAAAGTTTCTATTTTAAAAGCATTTAAAACTATTATTTGGCCAAAGCGAAAGTTGGTTTTTATAGGGTTGATACTTATTGTATTCAGCAGACTGTCTAGTTTGGTTGCTCCTTTAAAAATTCAAACGCTGCTAGATGACGTAATTCCTAATAAGGATTATGAGCAGCTATATAGTCTATTACTTATTGTTGGTTTGGCAATTTTAGTGCAAGCAGTTACTTCTTTTTTACTAACACGTATTTTAAGTGTACAAGCACAATACTTAATATCAGAATTAAGAGCCCAAGTTCAAAAGAAAGTATTGTCTTTACCTATTCGTTTTTTTGACAATACAAAATCTGGAGCATTGGTTTCTAGAATTATGAGCGATGTAGAAGGAGTTCGAAATTTAATAGGAACTGGTTTGGTTCAGTTAGTTGGTGGAACCATTACTGCGGTAATATCTATGCTATTGCTAATTCAAATTAGTCCGTCTATGACCTTTTTTGTATTGGTTCCTGTGGCTGTATTTGGGGTAGTTGCTTTAAAAGCTTTTAAATATATTCGTCCTATTTTTAGAAATAGAGGTGTTATCAATGCAGATGTAAAAGGAAGATTAACCGAAACATTATCTGGAGTGCGCGTTATAAAAGCATTCAATGCAGAAGCACAAGAAAATGAAACGTTTGAAAAAGGAGTAGACAAGTTATTTCAAAATGTAAAAAAGAGTTTAACGGCAACTGCAATTATGTCAAGTGCTGCTACTTTTTTATTAGGCCTTGCAACTACTGGAATTATGGGAATTGGTGGATATAAAATTATGACTGGAGAACTGACAGTTGGAGAATTCTTATCCTTTACTTTTTTATTAGGATTAATGATAGCACCAATTGTACAAATGAGTAATATTGGAAGTCAGTTAACAGAAGCATTGGCAGGTCTGGACAGAACAGAAGAATTGATGAATATGTCTGCAGAGGAAGACGATGAAAATAGAACAA
>JBLHGY010000084.1:0-7571 GCA_047616665.1 Polaribacter sp. | reverse complement strand
TCCCATCCTCCTTCTTCCATAGAATGCATAAAATCGTCTCCGTATTTTATAATTCCAGATTCTAACATTTCGCGAAGTAAATCATTTCCTTCACGTGTTCTTTCTCCAACTCCTGCAAAAACTGATAAACCACCATGTCCTTTTGCAATGTTGTTAATTAATTCTTGTATTAATACAGTCTTACCAACTCCGGCTCCACCAAATAAACCAATTTTACCACCTTTTGCATATGGCTCAATTAAATCGATTACTTTAATTCCAGTGAATAAAACTTCTGTTGAAACAGATAAATCTTCAAATTTCGGAGCAGAACGGTGAATTGACAATCCGTCTTTACCTTCTTTCTTTAAGTTTCCTAAACCATCAATAGCATCACCAGTAACATTGAATAAACGACCGTAAATATCGCTTCCAATTGGCATTTGAATAGGGTTACCCGTAGCTAAAACTTCTGTTCCTCTACTTAATCCATCAGTAGCATCCATTGAAATGGTTCTAACTGTATCTTCACCAATATGTTGTTGCACTTCTAAAACTAAAATAGAACCATCAGCTTTTTTAATTTCTAAGGAGTCATAAATTTTAGGAAGTTCATTGTTTTCTGTATTGAATTCAACATCAATTACTGGACCAATAATCTGAGAAACTTTTCCTGTTGTTGTAGACATCTGTATCTAATTATATTTATTATTTATGTTACGAGATTTAGCATCTCTTTTTCAAGATGCAAAGGTACTTTTTTGCATGGAATAAAAAAAGTTTTTTAAAAAAAAAGGTCTCATCATTTCTGATGAGACCTTTTTACTATATATTTAAAAATAACTAGTTAGTTACCTTCACTTCTACTCTTCTATTCTGAACTCTACCAGCTCTTGTCTTATTTGAAACAATAGGACTATCTTGACCGAAACCTGCAGCAGTTAATCTTGCAGCAGCAATTCCATTTGCTATTAAATAATCTTGAACAGCATTTGCTCTTGAATTAGATAACTTTAAATTTCCAGAAACAGTTCCAGTAGTATCTGTATAACCATTGATTGCAAATTCAGCTTGAGGAAATTCATTCATGATAGCTAACATACCATCTAATTCGTCAGTAACTCCAGATTCAAAACTAGCGCTTTCAAGTTTAAATAAAATAGCTTGTGCGAATGAATTTAGACCCATTTGAGCTTCATTTGAAATTATTTCAGGACAACCACCTTCTGAAGCAATACCTGCAACATTTGGACATTTATCATCTTTATCTAAAATGCTATCACCGTCTGTATCTGGCCAAGCACAACCTCCATTTGCAACAGGACCTGCAGCAGTTGGACATTTATCATTTTTATCAACTACACCATCTCCATCAGTATCAGGACACCCTTTGTTAGCTTTAGAACCTTTTGCATTAGGACACATATCGTCTTTATCTGCAATTCCATCAGCATCAGCGTCAGGACAACCGTTCATAGTTGCTAAACCTGCAACATTCGGACAAGCATCGTCAGAATCTTTGATTCCGTCGCCATCACTATCAGGACAACCTTTAAATTCTACTAAACCTGCAACTTCAGGACAAGCGTCAAATTTATCATAAACTCCGTCTCCATCGGTGTCTTTTCCTCCAAATTTAATTACTAAACCAACAGAAGATTGAAAATGAGAACGAATATCTTCAATAAAACCTCGTTTACTACTTTGTTGAAAGTTAAGACCCAAGTTATCGTTAAACCAAACATTGAAACCTATAGCTCCATTTGTCATTAACTCTTGCTTATCATCTAATCCACTGCTAACAAAATCTCCACCAATACCTACATAAGGATCAAACCAACCTGTTTCTCCAAATAAGTGGTTTAAATCATATTTTACTAAAGCTCCAACAGACCATAATAAATAATCTGAATCATCTTCCATTTTATTGTATGTAATTTTATTTAGCGTACCTGCTAATTGCAAAGTAAAACCTTTTTCTATGTATTTCTCAGCAGAGATTCTAGAAATTGAAGGTAAAGTATTAAAATCTTTAGTACCTACTAAGTCATCAAACTGACCACCCCAATCACCATCTAAACCACGATCGTGGATATCTACTGAATTAAGACCAAAACCTACAACCCAAGGGTTATTTGCATCTTGTGCGCTTGCGCTACCAACTATGGCTAACGTAAACAAAGCTATAACAGCTAATTTTAAATTCTTCATTGTCAAATTTTTAAATTAAATTTTTTATTAATTAACAAAAGTAGACTCTTAAACTGTAATTACAAAGATAATTCTTTAAAATATCTATAAAAACACTAATTTTAAAGGATTCTAAAGGAGAATTAAACAAGAAATAGCCTCTTAAATATGTGTAAAATACATTATTCACAATAATTTATAAGTAAATTCCTAATATTAAACCGCTACAACATCCACTTCAGCATTCATATATATGAGTAACTTTTTACCAACTTTAAAATCCATAGATTTTAAAACTCTTTCATATTTTAGTACTTGCTGATGATGCACATTCGAAGGAACCCCTGTTTTGTAGTCTATAATTGTAACTTCATTTAGATGATTAAAAACTAATCTATCTGGAATAACAATTTGATTATCAACATCTACAATTTCTCGCTCGTTAAAAACAGTAACCTTATCAGAAAAATAAACGGCTAATTTCGGATGGTTTACAACTAAACACATCATCTCTTTAATTAATGTTAATTGAACTTTATTAATAAAACCTTTTTGATGATATTGAGTTGTCACTATGTTCACGTCATTCTTTGTAATTATTTTTGATAACATTTCATGGAATAAATTACCAAAATCAATTGCTTTTCCTTGTGCTGTATTCCATAATTTAGAAGCACTAGCCAACAGAACAATATTATGCTCTTGCCAAGGTGTTGAAATAAATTTCTGGTGAATTTCCGATAAAGATGCAGAGGCTTCTTTCTTTTTAGCTCTTTCTATATTTCCAAAATTATATTCTAAAAGATCTTCTTGCCAAAGATTTTGTTCTTTTAAATAATTGATAAAAACTCCTGAATAATGATTTAGGTTTACAATTCCTTTTGCAGAAATTTTCTTTTCTGTAATTACATGTAATTGTTCTACAGCTCTAGTTAAAGAAACATACAACAAATTAAAGTTGTCTAATTCTAATTCTTCTCTCTGTTGGTTATAAATCTCTAGACCTCTTGCGTTAATTATACTTAAGTCTTTCTTATAGTCTATTAAAAGTTCTTTAAAATGATACTCTTTTGGCAAATCATCAAACCAAATTTTAGGATTAATCTGTTTATAAATATTCACATCACAAGGAAAAATTACTACAGGAAATTCCAATCCTTTAGATTTATGAATAGTCATTACTTGAACAGCATTTGCATTTTCTGAAGCAACGATGCTTAGTTTGTCTTTTTTAAGTTCCCAAAACTCTAGGAAGTCGGCAATATCTGTTGCCTTTCTTTGTTGCTCTAAAACCACATCTAAAAAAAATTGAACATATGCATTAGAGGAATTCACAAGCTTGAAACCTCTAATTATTTCTTCAATTTTCTCATAAAAAGGTACTTGCTGAAATACAGAAAAATTAAATGAAATCCCGTACGATTTTAGGTTTTCAAAAATGAAAGCATTTGTTAATTTTATATGCTTCTTAAAAAACTCATGTTTTGGTACTTTAAGCTGCAGGTGTTCATGTAAGAAATACAAGACTTCAAATCTTTTCTCTTCATCGTTTGTATTCTGAATGCTATATAAAAAATCAATAATAAAATTAATTTTAGAATTATTCTTTAATAATAATGTTTCTGAAGAAATTATAGAAATTCCATTTTCTGAAAGGTAATCTGCAACTGCAATTCCATCTTTTTTAGTTCTTGTAAGTACACAGATTTCATTCAGATAAAAATCTTCTTTTAGTTGCTTTATTTTTTCTAAAACCTTTTTAGGATACTTCACTTTTTCATCCTCTTTCTCCGCTTCTTTTTCTAGGAAAGAAAGCGAAACAAAACCACCTTTCTTTGTGTTTTCTAATTGGACATTTCCTTGTAAAAAAAGGTTTTTATAAGATTCATTCTGAAGAAAATTAGCAGTGTGACTAAAGAACGTATTATTGAAATTAATAATCTCTGAATAACTTCTATAATTTGTCTCTAAATTCTTTATTTCTTTTTGAATATTAAACGGATTTACTTCCTTTGAACCCAAATCAATAAACTGCTCGGCCTTACCTCCACGCCATCTATAAATAGCCTGTTTCCCATCTCCAACCAACAATAGATTGCTGTTTTCTTGAGCCAAAGCATTCGCTATTAAAGGTATTAAATTCTGCCATTGTAAAACAGAAGTATCCTGCATTTCATCGATAAAATAATGCTGAAAGCGCTGCCCAATTCTCTCATAAATAAAGGGTGCAGGTTCATTTTTTATATTGTCTGAAATTAATTGATTAAATTCTGCATTTAATCGAATATTATTATCTTCTTTTATGTTGTTTAATTCTGAATTAACATTGTTTAAAACAGCTAATGGAATGATACTTTTTAGTGTAATTTTATTTAATAAATAACTCGAATACGTTCGGTTGTACAAATCTTTAGATTGATAATAATACAGTCTCAATTGTTCAGAAATTCCTTCGATTGTATCTTTTGAGGCAACAGAAGCTTTTCCTGCAAAAAGATTTTTACCGTCTTCAATAACCGTATTTAATCGAGCATCAAATTTTAAATCATCAAATTTTAAAAATCTTAATTTTGTTAACTTTTGAAAGTGTTTTGGAAATTCTCCAGTATATGCAAAATCTGAAAGCTGAACCCCGCTCGTTTCTATAAAACTTAAAACGGCATTCCCAAAAACTTTGTACTCATTCTCTATGCCTTTATTAGATTTTTGAATTTTATTTTTCAACTCAAAAAAATCATCTAATTTTTTATCTGCTAATTTCCTAAAATGTTTTACATCGTCTTCATTTAATAAAACTTTTGCAAAATCATTTAAATCTTTAGAAATATCCCAAGACTTATCGTCATCTATTTTATCTAAAGAATACTCTATTAGAAGATCGGTTAGTTTCTGGTCGGTCCCTATCTTAGAGATTAACACATCTACTGCTTCATTTAAAAGAGAAATTGCGTCCATTTCTACTTCAAAATTGAGAGACAATCCTAAATCAAATGCAAAACTTTTAATAATTTTATGAGTAAAACTATCTATTGTGGTAATTGAAAAAGCAGCATAATTTTTTAAAATTGCTTCTAAAATTTTCTTACTTCTTTGTTGAATAATCGTCGCATCTAAATTCGTTTCAGAAAGAATATTTTTAAATAAATCACTTTCACTTCCTGCTGCAAATTCTTCTAAATAAAATAAGACACGCGCTTTCATTTCTGCGGCAGCCTTATTTGTAAATGTAATTGCCAATACTTTCTGAAACATAAAAAGATCGCTAGAAGTTAACAAGACCTTAAGATATTGTTTTACTAACGTAAATGTTTTCCCGCTTCCGGCAGAAGCATTGTAAACTTGAAAAGTAGATGTTTGTAACACAGCAGTATTTTATTGCAAAATACAATTTTTAGAATCAAAAGACAAGATGCAAAAGCTGAGAGTTATAAAAAAAGAAAAACGATAATCTAATAGAAATTCTAATCAATGATCGTTTTTTATTATTTCAAGCTATTGGATGCTAACCTAAACCAACATCTAAAGACATCATTACTATAAAACCACCAATAAAACCAAGTGTAGCAATATCTGTATACTTGTCTCTTTGTGTTTCTGGTATTACTTCTTCTACAACTACAAATATCATTGCACCTGCAGCAAATGCCAAAGCATATGGTAAAATTGGCACAAAAAAGGAAACTGCTAAAGCTCCTAAAACTGCAGCAACTGGTTCTACAACTGCTGATAACTGGCCATACCAAAAACTTTTTAACCTACTAACACCCTGCCTCCTTAAAGGCATTGCCACTGCAAAACCTTCAGGAAAATTCTGAATTCCTATACCAATTGCTAAAGAAATTGCAGCGATAATCATTTCTGTCTGCTCCACACCAACTAAAGTAGATGCCGCACCAAATAAAACACCAACCGCCAAACCTTCAGGTATATTATGCAACGTAATAGCCAAAACCAATAAGGTTGTTTTATGCCATTCTGTCTTTACACCTTCAGCTTCACTTTCTTTAAAGTTGATATGTAAATGTGGTAAAATTTTGTCCATACCAAATAAGGATAAAGCGCCTAAGCCAAAACCAATTGCAGCGGGTACAACTTTCATAAAACCTTCTCCAGGACTATTTTCTATTGCTGGCGCTAGTAAACTCCAAAAACTTGCGGCCACCATAACCCCGCCTGTAAAACCCAACATTCCGTCTAAAACGGCTCTGTTCATTTTTTTAAAAAAGAAAACTAATGACGCGCCCAAGGCTGTTAAAGCCCAAGTAAAAAGAGATGCGTATAATGCTGATAAAATTGGATGCTCCTTTCCAAATGCGACTAATTGATCGAATGTGCTCATAATATAAATTCTACCTAAATGTTTTATTGCCCGGTATGAGCTCTAATGTATAAATTACTTGCTATTTTATTTGAGATTGATAATTTCTTGTCCCCAATTAATATGGATAAAGAATCATCAAAATCTTCTTTGTCTAGAATGGTTATTTTCTTTCCTAAGGTAATGCCTTTTTTATCTAAAAATTGCAAAAATTCTGAGGATGAATCGTCTACACCGATACAAATTCCACTCTCATTTTTAGACAATGTTGATAATAAACTTTTCGCTACTATTTTTAAATTTCCGTCTTTATCGGGTATTGGATCTCCATGAGGATCATGCGTTGGAAAACCTAAAAAACGATCTAACTGATTTATTAATTTTGCAGATTTTATATGTTCTAATTGCTCTGCTACCTCATGTACCTCGTGCCAAGAAAAATTTAATTTCTCAACTAAAAAAACTTCCCACAATCTATGCTTTCGCACAACACTTGCAGCAACCGTCTTTCCTAAAACAGTTAAAGTTACTCCTTTATACTTTTTATAAAGAACAACTTCCTTTTCAGATAACTTCTTTATCATATCTGTTACAGAAGAAGCTTTTGTTGCTAATTTTTCTGCAATAGCATTTGTACTGACTCCTCCGTCATTACCTAGTTCTAAATGATAAATTGCTTTTAAATAATTTTCTTCTGAAAGCGTAAACATATGCTTTTATTTAGACGGCAAATATATAACTTAAATTTTTATAAAAATAAATTTTTAGACAAGTCTAAAAATAATATTATATTTGTCGAAAATTGTATTTAAAAATGAAAATTATTATAAATATTAGTTGTCTTTTATTTTTGGGCATTGCCGCTATAAACGGACAAACAAATAGTATTTCTGGAAAAGTAAGCTCCAATGGTGAAGTTTTACCATTTGTAAATGTGTATCTTAAAAAAACCAAACAAGGAACTTCCACCAACGAAAATGGTTTTTTTGAATTGAAAAATATTCCAAATGGAACCTATACCATCGTTGCAAGCAGCATCGGTTATAAATTCAAATCGAAAAAAATTACACTCATCGGAAATCAG
>JBLHGY010000083.1:0-7580 GCA_047616665.1 Polaribacter sp. | reverse complement strand
TTATTAAAGACACCTTATTTGTGGAACTAGGAAGTTTGGTAACAAAGAAACTTGCTATAAAGTCTAACTTAAAAATCAGTTATCATATTGGATATGATCTTTCAGAGCAAATTAGTTTAAAACCAGACAGTATTTTAGTTTCTGGACCAGAAAATTACATTTCTAAAATTAAGAATATAGAACTTGAACCAATTGTTTTTGAAGACGTAAAGGCAGATTTTATTAGAAAGGTTGCTATTAAGGCTCCCGAAGGAGTTAAAGATTTAAAGTTTAATATTAAAGAAGTTATCGTTTCTGGGAAAATAGAAAAATTCACTGAAGGTATTTTGAATGTTCCTTTTAAAATTATTAACGTACCTGCGGGTATTACAATTAATACCTTAAATAAAAAAGTACAAGTAACTTATATTGTTGGTTTGTCTAGTTTTAATAAAATAGATGAAAATTCTTTTCAAATTGAGTGCGATTATACAATGTCTGCGTCAAATAGATTGGGATATTTAATACCTAAGGTAGTTCGTAAATCATCAGAGATAAAAAGTTATAAATTAATACCGAATGAAATAAATTTTTTAATTCAGAATTAAAATGATAGTTGGCTTAACAGGAGGCATTGGTAGCGGAAAAACAACAGTGGCTGAAGTTTTTAAAAAACTTGATTCAGTTGCAGTTTATATTGCAGATGTAGAGGCTAGGAAAATCATGAATTCGTCAGATGTAATTAGAACTAAGTTATTACAAGCTTTTGGTAAGGAAACATATAAAGGCAGCGAATTAAATAGACAGTATCTAGCAAATACTGTTTTTGAAAGTGAAGAAAAGTTAACAATTCTTAACAATATTGTGCATCCTGAAGTTAAGAAACATTTTCTAGATTTTGCTACTAGGAATACTCATAAGGCCTATGTTTTATATGAAAGTGCTATTTTGTTTGAGAGCAATAGTTCTCAACAGTGTGATTTTGTAATTTCTGTCTTTTTAGACAAAGAAGAGAGAATAAAAAGAGTTCTAGACAGAGATAAGACTACTAAAAAAGAAGTTTTAAGCAGAATTAATAGTCAGTGGAAAGAAGAGAAAAAATTACTTTCTTCCAATTACATTATAGTTAATTACGCAATTCAAGATACCAAAAAACTAGTTCTAAAGATTCATAATATTTTAACAGAAAAAGCACTTACTATTCTCTAAAGCTCATTATTTTTGTTAAATAAGTCACAAAATTTTAATATAACTGTTAATTTATGTTCTAATCAATAATTACAACTAATTAAAGTAGTAAATTTGATTTGTGCGTAAAAAAATGTTTATTCTTATCGTATTGTTAATGAGTATTTCCTTGATAGGAATCATCGCTGTTCAACTATATTGGATTAATAACGCAGTAGAAAGTAAGAAGGCTCAATTTAAAAATGACGTTCAAAAGTCTTTGGGTGCAGCCACAGAAAAAGTAAATGAACGAGAACGTGCAGAATTTGAAAAGAAACTAAAAAGTTTTGTAGATGTAAAGGGTTTTGCGGACAAAGCAGAACTAAAAAGCTTTTTAATTGAGCAAATAGATACAGTTACGAAAGAGAAAATAACACTTGGTAGCACTTTTTTGGAAGAAAATTTCAAATTACCTACAGATTTTTTAGATAATGATTCTATTATTTTAAAGAGAATTACAGGTAAAAAAGATTTCTCTATTTCAACAAGGTACAAAAGCGCAGAAAACTTATTTCCCAGTATAGATGTAAAAAAATATTCATTTATAAAGAGGTATACAGATTTGGAAAAATCGTATATGGAAGACGCGTTTACAAGTTCTAAAAGCTTAAAACCAATTCATGACAGAATTAGTAATAATGTCTTAAACAGAACTATTAAAGAAGAGTTAATTAAAAGAAATATCAATCTAGACTTTAAATATGGTGTTTATAGTGCGGATGGTTTGGCTACAAAGTTAAAATCGGGTTATTATACGATTAACACAAAAGAAAGTTTTCCTTATCCGCTTTTTCGCGATACGGAAGGCAATGCTAGCTATTATTTAAATATTACTTTCCCAAGAGAAAATGAGCATATTTTATCAGGAATTTCAAGTATTTTGTTGCTCTCATTATTTTTCATTTTTATTATAATTATGGCTTTTTCAAGTTCTTTATTTCAGTTAATCAGACAAAAGAAAATATCTGAAATAAAAACTGATTTTATAAATAACATGACGCATGAGTTTAAGACTCCGATTGCCACCATAAATCTTGCTTTAGACTCTATTAAAAATCCTAAAATTTTAGGTGATGACGCTAAAGTTTTACGTTATGTAGAGATGATTAGAGAGGAGAATAAGAGAATGCATTCTCAAGTAGAAAACGTGTTAAGAATTTCTAGATTAGAAAAAAATCAAATAGATTTAAATACAGAAACTATTGATTTACACGATACTATAGAAGATGCAATTAGACACGTAAGTTTATTGTCTGAGGATCGAGACGGTAAGATAGAAACTCATTTAGAGGCCCTAGAATCAGAATTACCTGGAAATCAATTTCATCTAACCAATATTGTGGTAAATATGTTAGAAAATGCCATAAAGTACTCTCAGGGTGCACCAAAAATTGAAGTATATACAGAAAGCACTCCTAAATTTTTTATTTTAAAAATAAAAGATTTGGGAATAGGAATGAACAAAGCGGTACAGAAACAAGTTTTTAATAAATTTTATAGAGAACAAAAAGGAAATATTCATGATGTTAAAGGTCATGGATTAGGTCTAGCATATGTGAAAGAGATTGTCGAAAAACATCATGGAACAGTTTTTGTAGAGAGTGAAAAAGGAATAGGAAGTACATTTACTGTTAATTTACCTTTAATTTAAAAAAAAAGAAAAAAATGGGAAGTAAAAAAATTTTATTAGTAGAAGACGATCCAAATTTTGGTACGGTTTTAAAAGATTATTTAGCATTGAATGATTACAATGTAACACATGCGAAAGATGGTATAGAAGGTCTTATAATGTTTAAGAACAGCGATTATGATTTGTGTATTTTAGATGTAATGATGCCCAGGAAAGATGGTTTTTCATTAGCGCAAGACATTAGAGTAACAAATAAAGAAGTTCCAATTATTTTTTTAACAGCAAAAACATTAAAAGAAGACGTTTTAAAAGGGTATTCCGTTGGTGCAGATGATTATTTAAACAAACCTTTTGATTCGGAAGTTTTATTATATAAAATTAAAGCAATATTACAACGTAAGGAAACAGATAGTTCCCCCGAGAATGAGCAGTTTGAGTTTACGGTTGGTGGTTTCTTCTTTAATTCGAAGCTCCGTCACCTTTCGGTAGGTGAAAATGGTGAGCCAATTAAATTGTCTCCAAAAGAAAGTAAATTATTACGAATGTTAACCATTCATAAAAATGATTTAATGCCAAGAGAATTGGCGTTAACAAAAATATGGAGAGATGATAACTATTTTACTTCTAGAAGTATGGACGTTTACATTGCAAAGTTACGTAAGTACTTAAAAGTAGACGATAAAGTAGAAATCTTAAATATTCACGGAGAAGGTTTTAGACTGGTAGATAAGACCTAAAATTAAACCCTTCACGTATTAAAAAAAACTCAGTTTGTAAATTAAACTGAGTTTTTTTGTATTTTTAGAGCATGGCAGAGTTTATTAAGTTATATAATGAAAACCCCAACCCTAAGGAAATAGCCAAGGTTGTAAAAGTTTTGCAATCAGGAGGCTTAGTTATTTATCCTACAGATACTATTTATGGTTTAGGTTGTGATATTACTAAAACTAAATCTTTAGAAAAAATTGCAAAGATTAAAGGAGTTCAATTAGAAAAGGCAAATTTATCTTTTATTTGTAATGATTTAAGTCATCTTTCAGACTATGTAAAACAATTAGATTCGGCTACTTTTAAAATTCTTAAAAGAGCATTACCTGGGCCCTATACTTTTATTCTTCCGGGTAGTAATAACTTGCCAAAAGTATTTAAAAAGAAAAAAACGGTAGGAATTAGAATTCCAGATAATAACATTATTAGAACTTTGGTTGCAGAATTGGGCAACCCAATAGTTTCTACTTCTATTAGAGATGAAGATGATGTCTTAGAATATACGACAGACCCTGAATTAATTTTCGAAAAGTGGCAAGGTCTTGTGGATGTTGTTATAGACGGTGGTTATGGAGATAATGAGCCTTCTACCGTAATAGATTTAACAGAAGAGCCTGCGGTAATTAGAGAAGGCAAAGGAAGTTTAGATATTTTATAATTTTAGTTCTTAATTATTTAAGATTCTCAAATTTCTTTCTACCTAAAATAAAATATTGCCAGACAATACTTGTATGTAAATTATAGTTTTGTTTCTTCTGAAGTTTTTTTCGTTTTTTTAAAAATTTCAAAAAGTTACTGTAAAAACTAAGATGTGCTTTTAAAATAGCCAAGGTATGAACAGGCCTTAATTCAACTAGAAACTTTATACCTGCAATTCCGTCTAAAATTAAACGAGAAAATAGTACGAATAAAAACCATTTCTTAGGAACATTTTTAACAACATTTAGTAAACTGTTTCTAAAATTTAAATATGTTTTTTGTGGATTGGTTTCTTGCAAAGTAGCACCTCCAACGTGAAAAACAGTAGAAGTACCCACATATTTTATTGTAAAACCAATGTTTTGCACACGCCAACACAAATCTATTTCTTCCTGATGTGCAAAATAGTCTTCGTCTAAACCACCTACCTGTTGATAGATTTTAGAACGAATAAATAAGCATGCACCCGATGCCCAGAAAATATCAGAAATGTCATTAAATTGAGCAGAATCGACCTCTAAGCTATTAAAAATACGGCCCCTGCAATAAGGATAGCCATATAAATCTAAAAACCCGCCAGCTGCGCCAGCATATTCAAATGTATTTTTATCTTTAAAATCTAATAATTTTGGTTGAACTACTGCTGTATTTTTATCCGTTTTAAAAACTTCTAAAACGGGATTAAGCCAGTCTTTTGTTACTTTCACATCAGAGTTTAAAAGACAATAAATATCTGCATCAACAGCATGTAAAGCATCGTTATACCCTTTTGCATATCCCTCGTTTCTGGTATTTTCTATGATTTTTATTGAAGGATAAAATTCTTTGATATATTTTATAGAACTGTCTGTAGAGGCGTTGTCTGCAACATAAATATCAGCTAATTCTGAACTAAAATTAACGACAGAAGGCAAGAACTGTTCTAAAAGTTTTTGTCCGTTCCAATTTAATATGACGATTGCTGTTTTCAATGCTGTAAATTTACAGTTTAATACTCGGTTTTTCTTTAAACTTCTCCTAATTTTACTTTTATAAAAAGGTATTTATAAGGCTATTTAAGAGGAGTTTTAGTTTATTTGTACTCTGGTATATCTTTTAAGAAAATATATGTTTCGTTTTTAAAATCCATTTTACAATAAAAATGATCTAAACCGTTTGTAACAATTAAGTACTTTGCTTTTAGTTTTAAATTGTAACGCGCAATTTGATCAAACGCTGCTTGTGTTATTTTAATATGTGGTGCTTTGCATTCTACAATGATATCATGTTGCCCTTCTTTGTCGAAGACTAAAATGTCTGTTCTTTTTTTACGATTGTTAATAGTTAATTGCTTTTCTAGCGCTATTAGAGAAGTTGGGTATTTCTTGTCTTCAATTAAAAAATGCACAAAATGCTGTCTCACCCATTCTTCTGGAGTTAAAACCATATATTTTTTTCTTAAAATATCAAAAATAAGCGTCTTATTTTCGTTACTTTTGAGTTTGAATTTATAGTTTGGTAGATTGAGATTTTGCATCAGTCAAAAGTAAGAAAATGAACGAAATTAGAGACATTGTTTCAGATATTAAAAATGGGAATATAAAACCAATCTATTTTTTAATGGGTGATGAGCCTTATTATATAGATAAAATTTCTGATTATATAGAACAGAATATCCTAGAAGAAGCAGAAAAAGGCTTTAACCAACAGGTAATGTATGGTAGAGATGTTTCTGTAGAAGATATCGTTGCGGCAGCTAAACGTTACCCAATGATGGCAGAAAGACAAGTTCTAATTGTTAAAGAGGCACAAGATCTGAGTAGAAATATAGAAAAATTAGTTTCTTATGCAGAGAACCCGCAGCCTACTACCGTATTGGTTTTAAATTATAAGTATAAAAAATTAGATAAGCGCAAGAAGTTACACAAGGCAATAGCTAAAACAGGTTTTATTTTTGAAAGTAAAAAATTATATGAAAATCAGGTTTCAGACTGGATTCGTAGAACCTTAAGTGGCAAGCAGTATAAGATTGAACCTAAAGCCTCTTTAATGTTAGTTGAGTTTTTAGGAACTGATTTAAGTAAAATATCGAATGAACTAAGCAAATTAATGCTGGTGTTGCCAAAAGAAACTATTATTAATGACAAGCACATCGAGGATAATATTGGTATCTCTAAAGACTTTAATAATTTTGAGTTAAGAAAAGCAGTAGGAGAGAAGCAAATAGTAAAAGCGAATAGAATTATTAATTATTTTGCAGTAAACCCTAAAAACAATCCTTTAGTAATGACCATCTCCTTATTGAATGGATATTTTACACAACTATTAATGTTTCACGGTTTAAAAGATAAATCTAAAAATTCTGTAGCTAAAAATCTGGGTGTAAACCCTTATTTTGTAGATGAGTACTTTGTAGCCGCAAGAAATTACCCAATGCGTAAAGTGGCGCAAGTAATTGCATTTTTAAGAGATGCAGATGTAAAAAGTAAGGGTGTTGGAGCTAGCCAGTCTAATGAAGATATTTTGAAAGAATTACTTTTTAAAATTTTACATTAAAACTAATTTATCTTGCTGCTTTTTTAAAATTAAAATATATTATGAAAACATTTTTAATAATTTTAGGTCTTATTTTTGTACTTTTTTTAGGGAGTCAAATTTATCTTTATAGAAGCAGTAAAAGTATAGAAGGGTATAAATATTCAATAATCAAAACATACAAAGATTTCGAAATTAGAACATATCAAGCAAGTTTATTTACCTCCGTTAAGATACATACTGATAATTATAAACAAGCCTCTAGCAAAGGTTTTTCTATTTTAGGTGGGTATATTTTTGGAAAGAATGAAAATAAGGAACAAATACCGATGACCTCTCCCGTTGCCATGACGCTAGAAAAGAAGGAGATGACAATGCTGTTTCTAGTGCCAGAAAAGTTCACGAAAGAGAACTTACCAAAGCCTGAAAATACTAATATTGAATTTATAGAAATTCCTGAAAAGAAAATGGCTGCAATTACTTTTAGTGGATGGGCTAGTGATGAAAAAATAGAGAAATACAAGTTATTACTTATAAAATTACTGGATGAAAATGGAATTAAATATGCCAATAAATTCTCAGTTTTGGGTTACAATCCTCCCTATGAAGTTTTATTTCGTAGAAATGAAATTATTGTAGAATTAGAGTAGTTGTATTATAGGATTGTAGTTTGTTAACGTGTGCAGCTTTTATGTAATTAAAGAAATAAAATAAAAAAACCTCACTAATTTTTGATAGTGAGGTTTTAAATTTATTTTAAATA
>JBLHGY010000082.1:0-7611 GCA_047616665.1 Polaribacter sp. | reverse complement strand
AATTTAGGAAACACATAGTATCCCTCTGCCATATCTGCCCATTTACCTAAAGGTCCCTTGTCTTTTACTATTCTATCAAATAAATCTGTCGTCATTTTTTCTCCTTTTTTTGCAGTATGTAAAGTTAACTAATTTTAATACATTATACAATTTACTTGTTGTTTGAAAGTATTTTTTTAATCTAAAAACCCTTGTTGGCGCATCCAAGAATCACTATAAATTTTGTTCATATATCTAGAACCATGGTCTGGAAAAATCAATACAACAAAACTATTTTCATCAAACATACCTAAAGCATTATATTGTCTTGTAGCCTGAATAACAGCGCCACTTGTATACCCTAAAAACATTCCTTCTTTTTGTATAATTTCTCTAGCTGCAAAGGCAGCATCTTTGTCAGTTACTTTCTCGTAAACATCTATCACATCAAAGTCTGTAGCAGTAGGAATTAATGTTTTTCCTAAGCCTTCAATTTTATAGGGTTTTATTTCATTGGTATCAAATTCTCCTGTTTCATGGAATTTTTTAAGTACAGATCCAAAAGCATCTACACCTAAAACTTTTATATTTGGATTTTGCTCTTTTAAAAACTTACCTGTTCCTGAAATCGTTCCCCCTGTGCCACTTGCCACTACCAAATGAGTAATTTTACCCGCTGTTTGATTCCATATTTCTGGACCTGTAGTTCTATAATGTGCTTCAATATTTAATTCATTAAAATACTGATTGATATATACCGAGTTTTTTGTTTTCCTATGAATTGTTTTTGCAACTTCATAATAAGACCTTGGATCGTCTGCAGGAACATTTGCTGGACAAATATGCACTTCTGCTCCCATTGTCTTTAATAAGTCTATTTTATCTTGAGAAGATTTATCACTTACTGCTAAAATACATTTATAACCTTTTACAAGACTAATCATTGCCAAACTGTAGCCTGTATTCCCAGAAGTAGTTTCAACGATAGTTGCTCCTTTTTTAAGAATTCCTTTCTTTTCCGCATCATTAATAATATGCAGGGCAATCCTGTCTTTTGAGGAAAGACCCGGATTAAAAGCTTCTACCTTTGCAAAAAAAGAACCTTTTAAATCCTTTGTTATATTCTGAAGTTTAATGAGTGGAGTTTCCCCTACTAATTCTAGAATACTATTATTAATTCCGTTGTTTTTACCCATACTAATTTAATACATAAACGTTATTAATGCATAACGTTTGATACTTTTATTATAAAATTTAAAAATACATTTTAGTATTCAATTATAAAATAAAATTTAAAGCTTCATTAAATCTGGTTCTAATTTATTTTCCAAAGCTAAAAAGAACGTATAATCTTTTGCAGTTTCCTTTAAGGCATCAAAACGTCCTGAAGCACCACCATGACCAGCTTCCATATTGGTTCTAAGTAATAATAAATTAGCATCTGTTTTTAACGCACGTAGTTTCGCAACCCATTTTGCAGGTTCCCAGTATTGTACTTGAGAATCATGAAAACCAGTAGTTACTAATATATTTGGATATGCTTTTGATTTTACCTGATCATAGGGTGAATATGATTTTATATAGTCATAGTATTCTTTGTCATTCGGATTTCCCCATTCGTCATATTCTCCTGTGGTTAGCGGTATTGAATCATCCATCATTGTAGATATAACATCTACAAAAGGCACCGCTGCTATAATTCCGTTGTACAATTCAGGATTCATATTTACAATTGCCCCCATAAGTAACCCTCCTGCAGAGCCGCCCATTGCATACAAATGCTTTTCAGAAGTATAATTGTTTTCTATTAAATATTTAGAACAATCTACAAAGTCTGCAAAGGTGTTCTTTTTATTCAACATTTTACCGTCTTCATACCAATCTCTGCCTAAGTATTCACTTCCTCGAATATGTGCTAATGCATACACAAAACCTCTGTCTAATAAACTTAAGCGTGTGGTAGAAAAACTGTCTGGAATTGTATAACCATAAGAACCATATGCATACAGTAATAAAGGGGTGTTTTCATCTAACTGAGTATCTTTATGGTATACCAAAGAAATAGCTACTTTTTTACCATCTCTCGCAGTTGCCCAAACACGTTTACTCTTGTAATTTTCTTTGCTGAATTTGCCCCCTAAAACCTCTTGTTCTTTTTTTATTTCTTTAGACTTATCACCCATATTAAAATCAATAACAGAAGCAGGTGTTGTCATAGAATTGTAGGAATAACGTATTATATGTGTATCAAAATCTGGATTTGAATACACACCTACAGAATAGGTTTCTTCGTTAAACGGAAGATAAAAATCAGCTGTTTTATCCCAACGTTTAATGCGAACCATATTTAATCCGTTTGTACGTTCTTCTAAAACTAAATATTCTTTAAATATTGAAAAATCTTCTAGTAAAGTATCTTCTCTATGCGGAATAACATCCGTCCAATTCTCTTTTGCTGTCATAGAAACCGGAGTCTTCATTAATTTAAAATTGGTAGCATTGTCTTTATTTGTTAATAAATAAAAATCGTCTCCAAAATGAGAGACGCTATATTCTAAATCGCGCTCGCGCTTCTGTAGCATTGTAAATTCTCCTGTAGGATTGTCTGCATCTAGATACTGAGATTCTGTAGAAACGGTGCTATATGAGCCGATAATGATGTATTTGTCAGATTTTGATTTTGTAACATAGGTTCCAAAAGTTTCATCTTTTTCATGAAATACTTCAATATCCTCTGAAGCAGATGTCCCTAGAATATGTCTATAAACCTTCTCACTTCTTAATGTTGTAGGATCTTTCTTGGTATAAAAAATAGTTTTATTGTCATTTGCCCAAACAGAACCACCAGTTGTGTTTTCTATAACATCTTTATAAACCTCACCAGTTGCTAAATTTTTTATGCGTAAAAAGTATTGTCTTCTGCTAATTGTATCGGTCGCAAAAACAGCTAATTTATTGTCATTAGAAATATTTAAACCTCCTAATTGAAAATAATCGAAGTCTTTGGCCATTTCATTTACATTGAACATTACCTGTTCATCTGCCTCTAAATTGTCTTTCTTTCTGCTATAAATAGGATATTGCATTCCTTTTTCAAAGCGCGTAATATAAAAATAGCCATTATCTTTATAGGGTACAGAAGAATCATCTTCTTTAATTCTACCTTTCATTTCTTCGAATAAAGTCTCCTCAAAATTCTTAGAAAAATCAGTAATTTTATCGTGGTATGTATTTTCTTCCTCTAAATAATTAATTACTTTTTGAGTTTGATCATCTTTTACAGCATCAAGCTTTTGCTCATCGGTCAAACGCATCCAAAAATAGTTGTCTATTCTAACATCTCCATGTTTTTCTAGTGTTGTTGGTTTTTTCTCTGCTGTAGGTGTTTTTATATCTATATTTTTCATGGGTTTATTTTTACAAGCGATTGCAAAAATAAGACTTAAAAAAATGGTTGTGGCATATATTTTTTTCATTTTTAATAGATTTTATTATGACTACAATTTACTAAATTTACAGCACATGCAATATGAAAACAATAAACATGTTTGGAGACGTATCTGAAATGATAAATAAACGAAAGCAAGCGCAGCAAAAAGTAGAAAAAACGAAAATAAGATTGCACTCGGTTTTAGTTGATGAAACTTTGTTTGTGAGTAAGATTAAAGAAACCTTAGCAACAAATAGAGAAATTAAAGCGTTTTCTCTTTAATTTCTGATGCAAAAAATTAGAAGATTACTTAATTATTACTTCAAACAAAGCAAAAGCTTCTAAAATTAATGAAGATGAGATGGCTACAGCTGCATAAACAAACCTGCCAAATAGTCAAGGAATAGAAATGTTTAAGTAAAAAAAGCTGGCTACAGAAATAAAACCACTTTGCTATCAAAACAAAGACTTTAGTCTAAGGATTGCTGTATTATAAATTTAATTATTAGAGGCAACAACGTATTAAAAAAAAGTAAAGTGCTTTTTTAGATGCTCTGCTCAAAAATGTACCAAAAGCAGTGCTTTCAAAACAAAGCAATAATTTTTCATACGACAGCAATAACAAATTTAAGGAATCCTAGAATTTTTAAAAAATCATTTGTTTATTTTAATGAAAAACCTTTTTAAAAAAGAAGTATTTTCGCATGCTTAACTTATAAAATCATTTGCTATGACAAAAATAAAAAAGAAAACATCTTTGGGAAAGAAAGTCCTAAAATGGAGTATTTCCATTTTTTTAGTGATCCTATTGGTTCTCACTACGATTCCGTTTTTATTTAAAGATAAAATGGTTAAAATGGTTTCGAACATCATTAACAGCAATGTAAATGCAACCGTTACTTTTCAAGAAACAGATTTAAGTTTGTTTAGAAAATTTCCTTTGGCTAGCTTAAAAGTAAACAATATTGTGGTTGTAAATAATGCCCCTTTTTTAGGGGATACTTTATTCATGGCGAGAGAGGTAAGCTTAAATTTAAAGATTACAGCACTTTTTAAAAATGCCTCAGAAACCTTAAAAATTAGCAGTGCTTCCATAACAAATGGAATGTTAAATATTAAAGTAAATAAAGACAATATTAGTAATTATGACATTGCTAAAAAGAATTCGGCTGCTGTAGAAAGTTCAGAAAGCGCAGTATCTTTTGCCATAGAGGAATATAAGTTACAGCATCTTGATTTTAGTTATTTTGATGAAATTTCTAATATGAAATTTGCATTAGATAGCATTTACCACCAAGGAAAAGGTACTTTTTCAAAAGATATTTTGGATTTAGATACCGCCACAAAAGGAATAATTTCTTTAGATATAGAGAATATAAACTACCTAAATAATGTAAATATATCGTTAAATGCTGTTTTAGGAATCGACTTTAAAAACTCTAAATTCACATTTAAAAAGAATACTGGTTCTATACATAAGTTGCCTTTAGAGTTCGATGGTTTTTTACAGTTAGTTGATGAAAACCAGTTATATGACATAACGTTTAAAACACCAACATCTTCTTTTAAAAATGTCTTAGCATTGCTACCAGAAAAATATTTAGGCAATTTAAAAACTATAAAAACAGCAGGTAACTTCGATTTAAAAGGAGTTGTTAAAGGAACTTTATCGAAGACTACAATTCCTACAATAAATGTTTCATTTGTCTCTAAAAACGCCCTATTTAAATATGCAGATTTACCAAAATCTGTAGATAATATTTATATAGATGCTACTATTATTAATAAAACAGGTTTTATAAAAGACACGTATGTTGCTATAAAAAATACCTCTTTTAAAATAGCTGAAGATGTTTTTAGTGCAAGCGGAAGCATTACAAATCTTACCGAAAATGTAACTGTAAACTTAAAAGCAAAAGGAAGTATCAATTTAGATAACATAAGCAAGGTGTATCCTGCCGCTTTAGAAAATGAATTAGAAGGTATTTTAAAAGCAGATGTTACTACCAAATTTGATATGAGCTCTATTGAAAAAGGAAACTATCAAAATATAAAAAACAAAGGAAATATTACCGTTTCTAATTTTAAATATAAAGGTAAAGATATTGCCAATCCTTATTATATAGATAAAACTTCGGTTACTTTTAATTCAAACACCATTACTTTAGAAGAATTTAAAGCAAAAACAGGCGCTTCTGACTTAGAAATTCAGGGGAATTTAGAAAACTTTTATGGTTTCTTGTTTAAAAATCAAAAAATAAAAGGAAATTTTAATTTAAATTCAAACACGTTTAAGGTCGATGATTTTTTATCTCAAGATAAAGACACTCTAAAAAAAGAAGAGACAACAACTTTAAAGATTCCCGCTTTTTTAGACATTGCTTTAAATGCAAAGGCAAAAAAAGTAATTTATGATAACATTCATTTAGCAGATGTTTCTGGAAGCTTATTTATAAAAGACGAATCCGTAAGATTAAAAGAATTTAAAACAGCTGTTTTTGGTGGTAATATTGGTTTTGATGGTTTGGTTTCTACGAAAGAAAAAAAGTCTAAATTTAACATGGATTTAAACCTAAAAGAAGTAAACATTGCAGATTCTTTTAGCACTTTAGAAATGTTAAAAGCCATTGCGCCTATTGCAGAAGCGATTGAAGGTAAAATGAATGCGAAAGTAAAGGTATCTGGTTTTTTAGGAGTTGATATGACCCCAGATTTAAAATCGATTTCTGGAGTTTTATTTGGTCAATTATTAAATACAAAGTTGAAGCCAAAAAACTCTAAAGCATTGAGCTTGTTGGGTTCTAAAGTAGACTTTTTAGACATTAGCAAACTAAACTTAAATAAAACTAGTGCCTTATTCACTTTTAATAATGGTGAAGTAAGTGTGAAACCTTTTAATCTTAATTATAAAGATATCGGTATTAATATTGGTGGAAAGCACCGTTTTGATAATTCAATGAATTATGATATTACTTTCGATGTTCCTGTAAAGTATTTAGGCAATACGGTTACAACTGCAATTGCAAAATTAACCCCTAAAGATGCAACTGCTATTAAAAGCATTCCTGTAAGTGCACTTTTAACGGGTAGCTTTTCGCGGCCTAATTTTTCTTCAGACGTTCAAAAAGTAACGGCAGATTTAATGAAAAAAATTGTAGAAAAACAAAAGCAAAGTTTGCTAAATCAGGGTAAAGATAAACTTGCAGATAAATTATCTAATCTTCTAAATGGTGATTCAAATAAAGATACAACAAAGACTAAAGAAAAAACAAAAGACAAGTTAAAAGGGGTTTTAGGCGGTCTGTTTGAAAAGAAAAAAAAGAACTAAATATAAAAAACGGAAGCAATAGGCTTCCGTTTATATTTTATAACTTTATTTGTTATTAAACAATTGCTCCCATAAGCCCTACAATGCCTGCTAAAATATAAATAGATAGCATTATAATGGTAAAAACACCTACAAATTTATAATGAGATTTTAGCATTTCGAATGCATTGGCTAAAACTTCATCATCTTTCGAGGTTACTGCTTTTTTTAACTTGACAGAAAACTGATATAAATAGTATAGTGGAAAAATATAAATGACAATCATTAGCATATAAAATATTGTCATTGCTGTGCCTAAATTAAAAGGCATACTTGTTGCTTGAGGCATACTACCATAAATAGTACTAATAAAAAAGCTACTTAAAAAAAGAAGACCTAAACCTATAAAGCCTAGAATAGATAAGAATTTGCACCATTTTGCAGTTTCTTTTAAAAACCCTTTTGCCCTACTAGTTAAAGTTAGTTGCTCTAACTCTGTAATTGCATTTTGCATATTTTTATATTTAGTTCGTAATTAGTTTCAAAAATAGTCAATTTAATATTTGGATAAAAAAAAGCCATAAATATTAAATTTATGGCTTTTAAAATATGTTGATAGCTTTTTATTTCTGAAACTCAGAAATTGTTCTTTTAATTATAGAGATACAATCCATTAACTGCACTTCCGTCATTACTAAAGGTGGTGCAAAACGAATAATATTACCATGTGTTGGTTTTGCCAATAACCCATTATCTCTTAGTTTCATGCAAATATCCCAAGCTGTAGAACTGTCTTCCGTATCATTTATTAAAATTGCATTTAATAAGCCTCTACCTCTTACAGACTTTACTAAATCGTTTGTTTTACAAAACGCTGTTAGTTCATGCCTAAAGA
>JBLHGY010000081.1:0-7720 GCA_047616665.1 Polaribacter sp. | reverse complement strand
AAATAAGAACAATACCTGAATAAATTATGAAAGCAAGTATGACATTAGGAAAAGTATCTGATTTTTTAGGATTGGGATTTTTCATCACCTTAAAA
The DNA here is from genome assembly GCA_047616665.1 of Polaribacter sp. GTDB lineage: Bacteria > Bacteroidota > Bacteroidia > Flavobacteriales > Flavobacteriaceae > Polaribacter. Next base: position 7,625 of record JBLHGY010000081.1, on the reverse strand, counting down.
GAATTATGCACAGGGAAGCTTGAGAAAGAAGATTTTAAAAACTTCTTACGCAAGATAATTGTGCCGCTTGCTTCTATTTTATTTTTTATTGGTATGTGGCATTTGGGTGCAAAATCTTTATTTAATATAGAGGCAGCGTTTAAAATAGAAAAAGCATTAAAAGACCAAGGTCAAGTTGCCGCGAACGCTTTAACTGCCTGTATTGCTTCTGGAGAATCCAGCTGCCAACCAAATACATTGCCATCTCCAGCACAGGTTTGGGAGTCATACAAATCGTTATTAAGAGATCATAATAGTATTACTGCAGATAAAGCTGCTTTCATAGAAAAGACAGCAGCTTTAAATGCGAAAAGAGTTGCTGAAGGCAAAAATGCGATTACCTATACGGGAAGACCTTCTTTTGTTGATCAAATTTTTAGAAGTTTACAAACCGTATTTGCGGGTTTTTTATTGGCATTATTAATTGCGGTTCCTTTAGGTATTTTCATCGGATTGAGTCCGACTTTAAAAAGTGCTTTTAATTGGTTTATTCAAATTTTTAAACCAGTATCTCCAGTGGTTTGGTATTTATTAGTTTTTATGATTGTAAAAACATTGTTGATAGATTCTAATGAAGATAGTTCATTTACCATCTCATTTATAAGTGTCGGTTTTTGTTCTATGTGGGCAACCTTGGTAAATACAGCAATGGGAGTTTCTACGGTTGATAAAGATTATATAAATGTTGCAAAAGTTTTAAAATTAGGCACTTTTCAAAAGATTTTTAAAGTGGTACTACCTTCTTCCTTGCCATTAATTTTTACAGGATTAAAAATTACATTATCAGTTGCTTGGATGGTTTTAATTGCAATTGAACTTTTGGCACAGAGTCCTGGTTTGGGGCTGTTTGTTTGGGAAGAATTCCAAAATGGAGCAAACGATTCGAATGCAAAAATTATTGTTGCCATGTTCGTGATTGGCATCATTGGTTTTTTATTAGATCGATTAATGTTAACGATACAAAATTGGGTGTCTTTTGATAAAACAGCTGCAATATAAATGGTTAATCCTATAAAGATTAAATCATAAAATGATAGGATTCAATATAAAAACGATTCAATAATTAAATATTATAAAATGGCATATTTAGAACTAAATAATATTTGCAAAACCTATGGTCAAGGAGCTATTAAAACTGAGGTTTTATCGAACATCAACCTTAAAATAGAAGAAGGAGAATTTGTTGCCATTGTTGGTTTTACAGGAAGCGGAAAAACAACCTTAGTAAACCTTATTAATGGGTTGTTAACACCTACAAGTGGAACCATTTTATTTAAAGGAGAACCCGTTGTTGGCACAAGCCATGAACGTGGAGTTATTTTCCAAAACTACTCATTATTGCCTTGGTTAACAGTAGAACAAAATGTGTATATGGCAGTGAAAGAAGCGTTTCCAAAAAGATCTAAATCGGACTTAAAAACCATTGTTTCGGACTATGTAGAAATGGTAAGTTTAACACCCGCAATTCATAAAAGACCCAATGAATTATCAGGAGGAATGCGCCAAAGAGTTGCGGTTGCAAGAGCCTTGGCAATGAAACCAGAAATGATTATTATGGATGAACCTTTAGGCGCCTTAGATGCTTTAACTCGTGGAAATTTACAAGATGAAATTTTAAATATTTGGGGTAAAGACAAAAGAACTGCTTTGTTAATTACCAATGATGTGGATGAAGGAATTTATATGGCAGATAGAATTATTCCTTTAAGACCAGGACCAAATGCAACTTTAGGACCGGAATTTAAAATTGATTTGGAGCGTCCAAGAGATAAAACGGCAATGAACGATAATGAGGGTTTTAAGAAAACTAGAAATTCAATTATTGAATATTTAATGGATATTGGAAATGAGCGAAAATCGGAAGCGAAGGAAGAATTTATACTGCCAGATTTGAGCCCGAAAGATTTTGTGAATCAGTTTAAATTTGGAAACTAATGCGTACTATAATAAAACAAAAAGAAGCTAAAATCAGTACTGAAAACAAACCTTTTCCTTCAAATGAAGTAATGCTGGATCTAAAGAATCTTAAAAAAGTATATCCAACTCCAAAAGGCGATTATGTGGTTTTGGAGGGGTTGAATCTGCAAATCAGAAAAGAAGAGTTTGTTACTATTATTGGACATTCTGGTTGTGGTAAAACAACAATGCTTTCGATGATTGCTGGATTAAACCCAATTACTGGAGGTACTATTTCTGTATTGGGAAAACACATACGCGGACCAGGACCAGACAGAGGTGTTATTTTTCAAGCACCCAGTTTAATGCCTTGGATGACTTCTTTACAAAATGTTTTGTTGGGTGTAAATAAAGTCTTTCCGCACGGAACAAAAGCAGAACGAAATGACATTGCAAAATACTATTTACAAAAAGTTGGTTTAGAAGATGCTTTTCATAAAAAAGCAAGTGCATTGTCGCAAGGAATGCAACAAAGAGTTGGTATTGCAAGAGCATTTGCAATTAAACCTAAAGTACTCCTTTTAGACGAGCCTTTTGGAATGTTAGACTCTTTAACAAGAGGCGAGTTGCAAGATATTTTAATTGAAATCTGGAACAAAGAAAAAATTACGGCAGTTATGATTACACATGATGTTGATGAAGCTATTTTTTTAGCAGACAGAGTCGTAATGATGACAAGTGGTCCGAAAGCAAAAATCGGGGGTATTTTGGATATCAACTTTGAAAGACCAAGAACAAGAAAATCGGTTTTAGAACACGAAGATTATTACACCTGTAGAAAACATTTAATAGATTTTTTAGAACATTAAAAATAAGAACAGTAACACAGTTAAAATAAAAATAAAGTACGATGAAAAAACAATACATAATTTTAGGACTATTATTAGCAAGTTTTCAATTTGCAAAAGCGCAATTTACATTAGATGGTGAGTTTAGACCAAGAACAGAATACCGTCATGGATTTGGAAGTTTAATTGCAGATGCAGCAGATGCAGGTTTTGGGATTTCCACCAGAGTAAGACTAAATACGAGTTATATGACTGATAATTATCGGGTATATGTGAGTTTACAAGATGTACTAGTGTGGGGGGAGAACAGACAAATTTTGCCTTATGATCAAAACAATTCGTTTGCAATTTTTCAAGCTTGGGCTGAAATTAAGTTAGGAAAAAATACAACAACTAAGATTGGGCGTCAGGTTTTATCTTATGATGATCAAAGAATTTTAGGGGGATTAGATTGGGCACAACAAGGACGTAATCACGATGCTGCCTTAATCAAATATAAGAAAGACAATTTTATGTTAGATGTTGCTTTAGCATTTAACCAAGATTATTCAAACCCTACAGGATTTGTGTCTGCAGGAACCGCATACAACACAACGGGATTTTTCTCATATAAAACAATGCAAATGCTGTATATGAAGCAAAAATGGGAAAAATTGACAGCAAGTTTATTGCTGATGAACAATGGTTTTCAAGAATTTGATGCGAATAATGCAGCAGACGGAGTAAGTAATTTACAAACAGTAGGCACACACCTAAAGTACAAAGAAGGCAGTTTTGGATTGGCTGCGAATGCTTATTTACAAACAGGAAAACGTCAAGGAGGCGTAGATGTCAAAGGAGCTTATTTATTAGGTCTAGATGCAAGTTATAAAGCTTCTGCAAAAGTTGCTTTGGGAGCAGGTGTAGAAATTATTAGTGGTAATGATGGCGCAGCAGGAGAAACAGGAGCCTTCTTTCCATTGTATGGAACAAATCATAAGTTTAATGGATTTATGGATTATTTTTATGTGGGTAACCATGCAAATTCTATTGGTCTAGTTGATCTTCATGTAAGCGCAAACTTTAAATTAAATAAAGCTTCTAGTTTAATGGTAAAAGCACTTAACTTTAGAGGAGAACAAGCGCTGGCGAGTGGAGAAAAATCTTTGGGAACAGAAATAGATCTAGTATACAAAAAGAAATTTAAAGGGTATGCTCTGGTACTTGGATATTCTCAAATGTTTGCAAGTGATGGCATGTATGAATTAAAAGGAATTACTGAATCTGCAGCTGCAGGATCGCAAAATTGGGCTTGGGCAATGTTAGTAATTAAACCTAAGTTTTTAGGTGGAAAATAATTGATTTTAATGTTTTTTGAACAGAAAAAGGAGATAATTTAAAATGATCTCCTTTTTTTTTAAATTTTCATTCATTGATTTGTAAAAAAAGAAATTAGTTCAAAAGAATTGAAACTAGAAAAATAGCTTACTTCTTACCATCAACAATCACAACAATTTCCCCTTTTGGCGGTTTATTTGTGTAATGTGCTAAAACTTCAGTGGCAGTTCCTCGAATGGTTTCTTCAAACATTTTTGTCAATTCTCTAGAAACAGAAACTTGTCTGTCTGCGCCAAAATATTCTATAAAATGTCCTAAGGTTTTTACTAGTTTATGTGGCGATTCGTAAAAAATCATGGTTCTAGTTTCTTCTGCTAATAATAAAAAACGCGTTTGTCTTCCTTTTTTTACCGGTAAAAAACCTTCAAAAATAAACTTATCATTTGGCAAACCAGAGTTTACCAATGCAGGTACAAAGGCCGTTGCGCCAGGCAAACAGTCTACTTCTATGTTGTTTTCTACACAAGCTCTGGTCAATAAAAAACCAGGATCTGAAATAGCAGGCGTTCCAGCATCAGAAATTAAGGCACAGGTTTCTCCATTTTTTATTCTATTTACAACTCCTTGCACAGATCTATGCTCGTTGTGCATATGATGACTGTGCATTTGCGTAGCAATCTCATAATGCTTTAAGAGTTTGCCGCTTGTGCGCGTATCTTCTGCTAAAATAAAATCGACTTCTTTTAGAATCCGAATGGCTCTAAAAGTCATGTCTTCTAAGTTACCAATGGGTGTTGGGACTAAATATAATTTACTCATAAATTAAGTGTTGCGTTTTTAGTGTTGAATTGTGAGTACATTTAAAATTCACCACGCAACATTCAAAACTGTTTTAGATATTTTCAAACGCTTCTACTGTTACATCAGCCATTACATTACCAGTATGTTTGATGTCTAAAGGCTCAAACAACAAAACATGCACTTCTTCTTGTGCAATTGGTTTGTGTTCTACTCCTTTCGGAATGATGTACATTTCTCCTTCGTTTAATTCGATTGTCTTATCTCTAAATTCTATCATTAAAGAACCTTTTATAATCATAAAAAGTTCATCTTCATGTTCATGAGCATGCCAGATAAATTCGCCTTTAATTTTCGCTAATAAGATTTGTTGACCATTTAACTCTCCAATTTTTTTTGGGGACCAAAAATCTGAAAATAATTTAAACTTCTCTTGAATATTAATTATACTCATAAAGACAAATTTACAAAGAATTGAACAAATTCTATGTTGTTGATTGCAGCAATTGTTTGCCCTCTTTTTTGTTTCAAAAAAGCGCCTGCTGAAAGCGGGGTATTTCTTCCGAATTTTCCGAATAGAAATGAACGACTAAAAGATTCATATTAACTTGAAAATGTTTAGTTTTGTAGCTTAAATTTTCAATAGAAATGTATAGAAGTCATTCTTGTGGCGAGTTAAGAGCATCGCACATAAATACAGAGATAACTTTAGCGGGTTGGGTACAAAAAACGCGTGATAAAGGTTTTATGATTTGGGTAGATTTGCGAGACAGATACGGAGTTACACAGTTAATTTTTGATGAAGAGCGCACGCCAATAGGAATGATGGAGAAAGCAAAATCTTTAGGGAGAGAGTTTGTAATACAGGTAACTGGAACAGTAATAGATAGAGAATCTAAGAATTCTAAAATGCCTACAGGAGCTATTGAAGTCTTGGTTTCTAAGTTAGAAATTTTAAACGCTTCTATTACACCACCGTTTACAATTGAAGATAAAACGGATGGAGGAGAAGACATTCGAATGAAATATAGATACTTAGATATTCGAAGAAACCCTGTAAAAGAGAGTTTAATTTTTCGTCATAAAGTATCGATGGAAGTAAGAAAATACTTGTCTGACCAAGAATTTATAGAAGTAGAAACGCCGTATTTAATAAAGTCTACGCCAGAAGGTGCAAGAGATTTTGTAGTACCTTCTAGAATGAATGAAGGTCAGTTTTACGCATTACCACAATCTCCACAAACCTTTAAACAATTGTTAATGGTTGGTGGAATGGACAAATACTTTCAGATTGTAAAATGCTTTAGAGATGAAGATTTACGTGCAGACAGACAACCAGAATTTACACAAATAGATTGTGAAATGGCGTTTGTAGAGCAAGAAGATATTTTAAATATTTTTGAAGGATTAACCCGTCATTTGTTAAAAGAAGTGAATAATGTAGAGGTGGAGAAATTCCCGAGAATGTTATATGATGATGCAATGCGTCTGTATGGAAATGACAAACCAGACATTCGTTTTGGAATGGAGTTTGGCGAGCTAAACGAAATTACACAACACAAAGATTTTGGCGTTTTTAACAGCGCAGAATTGGTAGTTGGTTTTGCTGTTCCCGGAGGAAATACGCATACAAGAAAAGAAATAGACACTATTATAAAATGGGTTAAGAGGCCACAAGTTGGTGCTTTAGGAATGATTTATTGTCGTGTAAACGAAGATGGAACCTTCAAGTCTTCTGTAGATAAATTCTATGATCAGGAAGATTTAGCAAAGTGGGCTGAAAAAACCGGAGCAAAAGCAGGAGATTTAATCTGTGTGTTATCTGGTGATACGAATAAAGTAAGAGCACAATTATCTGCGTTGCGTATGGAGTTTGCAGAACGTTTAGGTTTAAGAGACCCGAAAGTATTTGCACCTTTATGGGTAATCGATTTTCCATTATTGGAACTGGATGAAGAAACAGGGCATTATCATGCAATGCATCATCCGTTTACATCGCCGAAACCAGGACAAATGGAATTGTTAGATACAGATCCTGGAGCCGTAAAAGCAAACGCATATGATTTGGTTTTAAATGGAAATGAAATTGGAGGCGGTTCTATTAGAATACACGATAAGCAAATGCAAGCAACCATGTTGCGCCATCTAGGTTTTTCTGACGAAGATGCAAAAGCACAATTTGGGTTTTTAATGGATGCGTTTGAATATGGTGCACCACCGCATGGAGGTTTGGCTTTTGGGTTGGATAGATTGGTTGCTATTTTAGGTGGACAAGAAACGATTAGAGATTTTATTGCGTTTCCAAAAAACAATTCTGGACGCGATGTAATGATCGATGCGCCTGCCTTTATAGATGCTACGCAATTAAAAGAATTAAGCTTGAAATTAGACATTCAAGAATAGAAATTATTTTTTTAAATATTTAGACTTCACACCTTTATAAGATTTGTGAGGTCTTTTTTTATCTAATTTTTTTAGTACTTTTAAACTATGAAAAACACTAAGATACTTAAAAATAGAACTAGGTGTTTTAACAAAGATGGTGGTTGTTTAGGAACAGATATATTGTCATCAAAGAAATAATTATAAATGCCAACAATAAAAAAAATATATAAAAATATATTAATTTGGAGATATAAGTTCATCTCTCAGCGTCAGTTTATTTATATTTTAAGTATTCTGGTTGGTTTTTTATCTGGGGTTGCAGCGCTTATTTTAAAAAATTTA
>JBLHGY010000080.1:0-7731 GCA_047616665.1 Polaribacter sp. | reverse complement strand
AAGTTTTCTTATTAAGAGAATTAAATGCTGAAAATAGATTATGGGATGTTTTAGTAGATCCTGCAAGAAAAATTAGAATTGGAAACAAATTGTTTTTTGGTGAAGATGATAGTTTAGTAGCAGAGGTTATAGATAATACAACTTCTAGAGGTAGAACTTTACGTTTCTTGTTTGATGGTTCTTATGAAGAGTTTAGAGCAAAGTTATTAGAATTGGGTCAAACGCCGTTGCCAAAGGCAATTGCAAGAGAAGTAGAAGCTTCAGATAAAGAAAGATATCAAACTATTTTTGCAGAGGATGAAGGTGCTGTAGCCGCGCCAAGTGCAGGTTTGCATTTTTCTAAACATTTGTTAAAACGTTTAGAAATTAAAGGAGTAGATTTTGCAAAAATGACTTTACATGTTGGTTTGGGAACGTTTAGTGCAGTAGAGGTAGAAGATTTATCTAAACATAAGATGGATTCTGAACAAATTGTTATTCCGGAAGCAAGTGCTGCCATGATTAATAAAGCAAAGAAAGAAAAAAGAAGAATTTGTGCTGTAGGAACTACAGTAATGAGAACAGTAGAGTCTTCAGTTTCTTCGAAACAAGAATTGAAAGAATTTGAAGGTTGGACAAATAAATTTATTTTCCCTCCGCACGAATTTAATATTGCAAACGCAATGATTACAAACTTTCACACACCAAAATCTACCTTGTTAATGCAAGCAGCAGCTTTTGGAGGCTATGATTTTGTGATGGATGCATACAAAGTAGCAATTAAAGAAGGCTACAGGTTCTCTACATATGGAGATGCAATGCTAATTATATAAATATAAGAATTGTGAAATTCAACTATTTAAACTGACGCTTGATTTAAGTGTCAGTTTTTTTATGCATATTTTTGCAGTGCGTTTTATTTTAAAACATTTAATTTTTTAATCAATCTACCTTGAATAAAAAGAAAGACATACGAGCATTAACAAAAGAAGAATTACGGTTTTTCTTTGTTGAAAATAACGACCAAGCTTTTCGCGGAAATCAGGTTTATGAATGGCTTTGGAGCAAGTCTTTGCATACCTTTGAAGAAATGACAAACATTTCTAAAGAAACCAGAGAAATGTTAGAAGCGAACTTTGTTATCAATCATATAAAGGTAGATTCCATGCAAAGAAGTAAGGATGGAACCATTAAAAACGGAATTAAATTACATGACGGTTTAATTGTCGAATCTGTTTTAATTCCAACAGAAAAGAGAACAACGGCCTGTGTTTCTAGTCAGGTTGGTTGTAGTTTAGATTGCAAATTCTGTGCAACTTCTCGTTTGAAAAGAATGCGGAATTTAAATCCGGATGAAATTTACGATCAGGTTGTAATTATAGACAAACAAAGTAGGTTGTATTTCAACCATAAATTATCGAATATTGTTTTTATGGGGATGGGAGAACCCTTAATGAACTATAAAAACATGATGAAATCGATAGAAATGATTACCTCTCCTGAAGGCCTAGGAATGTCTTCAAAGAGAATTACAGTCTCTACTTCTGGCGTGCCAAAAATGATTAAAATGATGGCAGACGAAGAGGTAAAATTTAATCTAGCAGTTTCTTTGCATTCTGCAATAGATGAAGTTAGAACATCGATAATGCCCTTTAATGCTACTTTTCCACTTAAAGATTTAAAAGAATCTTTAATATATTGGTATGAAAAAACAGGCAGAGCAATTACCTATGAATACATCGTTTGGGATGGTATTAACGATAAAAAAGAAGATATAAAGGCTTTGGTAGCATTTTGTAAGGCAGTGCCTTGTAAGATTAATTTAATAGAATACAATCCTATTGATGATGGCGAGTTTCAGCAAGCACATTCTTCGGCAATAAATAACTATATTTCTAATTTAGAAATGCATGATATTACTGTGAATGTAAGAAGAAGTAGAGGTAAAGACATCGATGCTGCGTGCGGACAATTGGCAAACAAATCTTAACACTTATTTAGATTTTACCGCATTTAAAAGGGTTTTGATATTGTTTATATTTTGTATTTTTACTACTTGAGATTGCAACTACTTTACACAGATGAAAACAGTAGAACTTATTAAACTTCCTATTAAAAATGAAATGGAACTCTTTGAAGAGAAATTCAAGGATTCTATGCTTTCTAAAGTTCCACTTTTAAATAGAATAACGTATTATATTGTTCGTAGAAAAGGAAAGCAAATGCGACCAATGTTTGTTTTTTTAGTAGCAAAAATGGTTTCTAATGGAGGTTTTGATGAAAGAACCTACCGAGGGGCTGCCGTTGTAGAACTAATTCATACGGCTACTTTGGTGCATGATGATGTTGTTGATGACAGTAATATGAGAAGAGACTTTTTCTCTATAAACGCACTTTGGAAAAATAAAATATCAGTATTAGTAGGCGATTTTATGTTGTCTAAAGGATTGTTACTCTCTATTGATAATAACGATTTTGATTTATTGAAATTAATTTCAATTGCCGTTCGTGAAATGAGTGAAGGCGAGTTACTTCAAATAGAAAAAGCAAGAAAATTAGACATTACAGAGGCTGTTTATTTTGAAATTATTAGAAAGAAAACAGCTACCTTAATTGCCGCTTGTTGCGGTATTGGTGCAGCTTCTGTGGGTGCCAATCAAGATTGTATTCGTAAAATGCGTAAATTTGGAGAGTATATAGGAATTGCTTTTCAAATTAAAGATGATTTGTTTGATTATTCAGAAACTAAAATAGGAAAGCCAACAGGAATAGATATTAAAGAGCAAAAAATGACATTGCCTTTAATTCATACTTTAAATACTTGTTCTAAGAGCGATAAAGCTTGGCTAATTAATTCTGTAAAGAAACATAATAAAGATAAAAAAAGAGTAAAAGAAGTAATTGCTTTTGTAAAAGAGAATGGTGGTATAGAATATACAATTACCAAGATGAACGATTATAAAAACAAAGCACTTGCAATACTAAAAGATTTTCCTGAATCTAAGTACAAAAAATCGCTAGAAACAATGATAGATTATGTTGTAGAACGTAAGGTTTAATTTGTTCACTATTCTTAGTTATTACTAAAAAAAAGTATTTTAAACTTGTTTTAAAAAAGGAACCAAGTACTCTATAAATCTAAGAGCTCTTCCACAAATTCTCTAGAATTAGACAATCTTGGTACTTTATGTTGCCCACCTAATTTGTTTTTTTTCTTCAACCAGCTATAAAATAAACCCTGCTTTGCTTGGTGCACTTTTGGTGCCATTAGCGTAATATTCAAATACCGCTTTGCTTCATAATCTGAATTTATAGATTTCAAGGCATGGTCTAGAACTTCAGAAAAATAGCTTAGAGAAGCAGGTTTTTCGGTAAATTCTATAATCCATTCATGGCCGCCTTTTTCTTTACCTTTCATAAAAATTGGCCCAACAGTAAAATCAGAAATGGTAGCTGCCGTTTTCTCACAAGCTAACTTTAGAGCATCTTCAACATTTTCTATATTTAGTTCTTCACCAAAAACATTTATATAATGCTTTGTGCGACCAGTAATTTTAATTCGATACGGATCTAAACATGTAAAACGAATGGTATCTCCAATTAAGTAACGCCACAAACCTGCATTTGTAGTAATAATTAAAGCATAATCGATGTCTTTTTTAACATCAGCAAGTGCTATTGTTTTTGAGCTTTCTCCATGGTAGTCATTCATTGGAATAAACTCATAGAAAATACCGTAATCTAACATTAAGAGCAATTCTTTTGACTTGTCTTTGTCTTGAATGGCAAAAAAACCTTCCGAAGCATTGTAAATTTCGTAGTATTTGAACGTTGCTTTTGGAATGATTTTTTTGTACTGTTCGCGATAAGGATTAAAGTTTACACCACCGTGAAAGTAGACTTCTAAATTAGGCCAAACTTCTAAAATGTTTTCTTTTCCACTGCGTTCTAGAACTCTGTTTAATAATACTAACATCCAACTTGGTACGCCTGCTAAACTTGTAATGTTTTCATCAATGGTTTCATCAATAATGGCATCCATTTTTGTTTCCCAATCACTCATTAAAGCAACTTCCTGACTAGGAGCAGAGCTAAAATCTGCCCAAAAAGGCATGTTTTCGATAATAATAGCAGACAAATCTCCAAAATGAGACCCGTTATCTTGGTAGACTTCAGAGCTACCGCCCAAACGGAGCCCTTTACCTGTAAATAATTGGGTATTAGGGTTGTTTTCTATGTAATTACATAACATGTCTTTACCGGCCTTCATGTGACAATATTTTAAAGCATCATCAGAAACGGGAATAAATTTACTTTTTGCATTGGTGGTTCCGCTAGATTTTGCAAACCACTCAATGTTTGAAGGCCAAAACAAATTTTGCTCTCCTTTTCGACAACGCTCCATCAAAGGTTCGAAAGTTTCATATTTTTGTATGGGAACATTTGCTACAAAATCTGAGTGATTTTTTATGCTACTAAATTTGTTTGCTTTCCCTAATTCAGTATTTCTAGCAGTATGAACTAGTTTTAATAACAACTCATCCTGCACATCAATTGGGTATTTTAAAAACAACTCAATCTGGTGTTTTCGTTTCTTTAGAAACCAAGAAATTATAGAATTGATAATCTGAAAAGCCATAGAAATTCGTAAGTTTGTTTTGGTTGGTTGTAAATCGATTATCGTTTTAAAAGCCAAGTTAAAAATACTAAAAATTTGTGAAATGATTTACCAAGGAGTTCTAAAAAAAATGATGACGGAGAATGCAGATGAAATTCAGTATTATTTAGATATGAAAACTGATTTTTTGAATATGAATCAGCTAATAAATAAAGAAATTTCTTTAAAATTTGTTACATATGAGTGTTTAAACTGTCATTTAGAAAAAGAAATATATAGGCAAGGGTATTGTAAATCTTGTTTTTTCGATGCTCCAAATGCGGGTGATTGGATTATGAGACCAGAATTAAGTAAAGCACATTTAGACGAGGAGGATAGAGATTTAACCTACGAGAAGTCGGTGCAATTACAACCGCACATTGTGTATTTAGCAAATTCAGGCAACGTAAAAGTTGGAGTTACAAGAAAGACTCAGGTACCAACACGCTGGATAGATCAAGGAGCACACGAAGCTATTGAAATTGTAGAAGTACCGAATAGATATTTAGCAGGAATTACAGAAGTTGCCTTAAAAGAACACGTTGGAGATAAAACCAATTGGCGTAAAATGCTAAAGAATGATATTGAAGATGCAAATTTGTTAGTGTGGAGAGAGAAGTTGAAAGATTTTATACCAGAAGAAGCTAAGCAGTATTTTATTGAAAACAATGCAGAAACGCATTTGAAGTTTCCTGTTTTAAAATATCCTGAGAAGCCAAAAAGCTTAAATTTAATAAAAACGCCCTCTTATAAAGGAAAACTAGTAGGTTTAAAAGGGCAGTATTTAATTTTTGAAGATCAAACTGTTTTTAATGTGAGAAGCAATGAAGGTTTGGTAGTGTCTGTTGAGGTGTAAATATGAGAAAACTAATAATTTTATTTTTAATCTTATCTTCTTGTAAAAAGGAAGTTTATTATTATCCTTCAGAAGATTTTTTTGAAGAATATAATCCAGCAGAAATTATTATTGATGATTTAAGTTTTAAAGAAATTACAGATTCAATATCTAATGGATTATTTAGAAAAGAAAAATATTTTTTAACTTTAGTTGATAAGAACAAAGAGTATAGAATTAGCACATTTACTTATACCGGTGGTTTAATAAAAGAGAAAAATGTTTTAGAAATAGTTGACGATAGTATATATGTTTATGGGAATAAAGTTTCTTTACATCAATTAAATAAACGTTTAAAATTACATTATGAAAATAATGGAAGAGAATATTCCCTTCCAGATTCTTATAATAGAGCTTTCATTAAATTAGTTTTAAAACCTAATGACAACCGATTAAAGTTGGAAAAGTTGTTGTTAAAAGTGATAAGAACCTTTAACGAAACAAATATTATTGATAAAGATAGTATCGATTTAGGAATTATGTTTGACTATCCTTTAGATTTTTCAAAAATTCCGCCGCCGCCGCCGCCAGTGCCTTTAGAAATAAATGATTGATGTAGGTGAATTTTTGAGTATCTCTTTGAAAACACTCTGCGTATCCCAATGAAATAATATAAATATTATGAAAAACAACTTATTAAAAGTAGCATTAGCACAAATTTCACCAGTTTGGTTGAACAAAGAAAAAACCATAAAAAAGATAGAGGAATCGATTTTAGAGGCTGCAAGAGAAAATTGTGAACTCATCGTTTTCGGTGAAGCATTGTTGCCTGGTTACCCATTTTGGACTTCCTTAACAAATGCTTCAGAATGGAATTCTAAAACTCAGAAAGAAATTCATGCACATTACATTCGTAATTCTGTAACCATAGAAAAAGGAGAGTTAGATTCCATTTGTTCTTTGGCTAAAGAACACACTATTGCTATTTATTTAGGAATTATGGAGCGTGCACAAAACAGAGGCGGTCATAGTCTTTACGCTTCTTTGGTGTATGTAAATGAAGAAGGAATTATAAAGTCTGTGCATAGAAAGTTACAACCAACCTATGACGAGCGTTTAACGTGGGCTCCTGGAGATGGAAATGGTTTGCAAGTGCATCCTTTAAAAGAGTTTACCCTTGGTGGATTGAATTGTTGGGAAAACTGGATGCCATTGCCCAGAACTGCCTTGTACGGTTTAGGAGAAAATTTACACATTGCCGTTTGGCCAGGTAGCGACCATAATACCAAAGATATTACTCGGTTTATTGCGAGAGAATCTCGTTCGTTTGTTATTTCTGTATCTAGCTTAATGGCAAAATCAGATTTTCCAAAAGACGTTCCTCATTATGATACAATTGTAAAAGATGCACCAGGGGTATTAGCAAATGGAGGTTCTTGTATTGCCTCTCCAGACGGAGAATGGCTGGTAGCGCCTGTTATTAATAAAGAAGGTTTAATTATAGAAACTTTAGATTTTAATCGTGTTTTAGAAGAAAGACAAAACTTTGATGTTGTTGGGCATTACTCAAGACCAGATGTTACGAAATTGAATGTAAATAGAGAAAGACAAAGCACGGTATCTTATGATGATTAGGAACGAACTTGCACTAACTTCTCTAAAACACGTTCAACTCCAAAGTTATTATTACTTTCTGTGGTGTAATTTGCAATTGCTGTAATGTCTCTATGCGCATTTTTCATAGCAAAACTGTAGGTGGCTTCTTGCAGCATTTCAATATCGTTATGATAATCTCCAAAAACCATCGTTTCTTCTTTAGAAATATTCAATAGCTTTTGAACCTCCTTCAAAGCAGCACCTTTATTTGCTTTATCATCAGAAAGATCTAACCAATTTTGTCCAGAAATTTTTATTAAGTAATCTGCTGTTAAGTGTTTTATTACTGGGTAAATAAATTCTTCTGAGGATGAAAAATGATATACAGCAATTTTAAGAATTGAAGTAGTTTCAGCAATTTCAATTAAATTATCAACTATTTTAAAATTGTTATAATATTCTTGAAATAAGTTGATAAAAGTTTCGTCTTTACTCTCTATATAGGCAGTGTCTTTGGAACATAAAACAATATGCGTATCTTTAATATTTCTTAGTACAGGAATAATGTCTGTTACTTTTTTAGTGTTTAAAGATTTTAAAAGTAAAACTTCAGCTCCTTTTTTCGCAATTGCTCCGTTTTCTGCTATAACATATATTTCGTCTT
>JBLHGY010000079.1:0-7805 GCA_047616665.1 Polaribacter sp. | reverse complement strand
TAGAAAAAGAAAATAGCTTAAAGTTAGATATGGTTGGTAATACAGCTGTTATTTCAAAAGAAACAAGATTGTTAATGAATAAAACATTGGCAAAAGTTGATGCTAGCAAGCTTGCAGGAGCAAAGAATTTAAAGGATTCTTTAAATTTAGCTGTTGCGTATAACTTAAAACAATCTATAGATATCTCTGATTTAGAGAATTCTGATGATGTGAATATTAACATAGATCAAACTGTTGTTATGATTTCAGTTTCAGATAAATTATTATTTAATACTGCAAGTTATCAAGTAAAAAGAGGTGCATACAAGTTAATAGCAAAATTAGCAGCTATTATAAAATCTGAACCTAGTATGGATGTCATGATAGAAGGACACACAGATTCTAGAACAATAAGTAATGCTGTTGTGCAAGATAATTGGGATTTGAGTGTAAAAAGAGCAACTTCTATTGTAAGACTTTTAGAGAAAAAGTATAAGGTAGCAGGAAGTAGGTTGATTGCTTCTGGTAGAGGTAGTACAATGCCTTTAGTGGATAACTCATCTAGTGATAATAGAAGAAAAAACAGAAGAACTAGAATTGTGATTTTACCAAATTTAGATAAATTCTTTGCAATTTTAGCGGGTGAAACTGAGCTAAAAAATTAGGAAGTAAACGTACTTATAAATATAAAATGTGCTGTATACAGCACATTTTTTTTGTCTCCATTTTAAATATTTATAGCAATTGATAATTGGTTAGATTAAAATAAATAGTAAAGATTAGCGGTATTTATTTAAATATTACCTTTGAAACTTATAAAATGTATTTATGAAAATTATTGCAATGATTCCCGCACGCTATAGTGCATCTCGTTTTCCTGGTAAACTAATGAAAGATTTAGGTGGTAAAACAGTTATTTTAAGAACTTTTGAGGCCGCTTTAAGTACTCATTTATTTGATGAGGTATATGTTGTTACAGATTCAGAAGTTATTCAAAAGAACATTTTAGAGGCTGGCGGAAATGTAATTATGAGTAAAACTGCGCATGAGTGCGGTTCTGATAGAATTGCAGAAGCTGTGGAGTTTTTAGATGCAGACATCGTAATTAACGTGCAAGGAGATGAGCCTTTTATAGATAAAACATCACTATCTCAATTAATTGAAGTCTTTAAAGAGGATGTAAATAAAGAAATAGATTTAGCTTCTTTAAAAGTAGAAATTACAAACCAAGAAGATATCGAAAATCCTAATAACGTAAAGGTGATTACGGATATAAATAACTTAGCAATTTATTTTTCTAGAAGTGTAATTCCGTTTCACAGAGACAAAGATATTTCTGTAAAATATTACAAACATAAAGGAGTGTACGCTTTTAGAAAACAGGCGCTACTAGATTTTTATAAAACACCTATGACGCCTCTAGAAGCATCAGAAAAAATAGAAGCAATAAGATATCAAGAAATTGGAAAAAAGATTAAAATGGTAGAAACTGCTATCGAAGCCATTGGTATAGATACACCAGAAGATTTAGAGAAAGCAAAAAAATACTTAAACCTTTAAAAATGTTTAAAGATATTAAGGTAATTGCTTTTGATGCAGACGATACATTGTGGACAAATGAAACTTACTTCAGAGAAGCTGAAGAGACTTTTGCAGTATTGCTCTCTAAGTACGAGACTAAAAATAAGATAGATCAAGAACTGTTTAAGACAGAAATTAAAAATTTAGCCATTTATGGTTATGGAATAAAAGGTTTTGTGTTGTCTATGATAGAGTGTGCGTTAGACCTTTCTAATTATAAATTACCACAAGAAACGATAGAAAAAATACTCGATATTGGTAAAGAGATGCTAGAAAAACCAATAGAACTTTTAGACGGAGTAGAAGAGGTTTTACAAGGTTTACAAGGCAAGTATCGATTAATTGTAGCTACAAAAGGAGATTTGCTAGATCAGGAAAGAAAATTAGAGAAATCTAATCTTTTGCAATATTTTCACCATGTAGAAGTTATGAGTGATAAAAAAGAGAAAGACTATTTAAAATTAGTGAAGCATTTAGACATAGTACCTTCGCAATTATTAATGATTGGAAACTCTCTAAAGTCAGACGTTTTACCCCTTTTAAATATAAATGCAAGTGCAATACATATTCCTTTTCATACCACCTGGGTTCATGAAGAGATTCCTGAAGAAGACCAACAAAAAATAGATTACACAACTTTAATAAATATCAAGGAACTTATAGCGCTCATTTAAATAAATAAGCTAACTTTGCACTTTTAAAATTAAAATATATTATGGCTAGCATAAAAAACTTAAAAAAAGATATCAATTATACATTAGGCGATATTATCGGTTTTGTAACTGAAAAAGTAGATCCTAAAGGAGATAATAAAGAAGTAGAAGCAATTATAGATGAAACTATAAATACTTTTGACGCTTTAATTGCAAAAATTAACCAGAAAGGTGTTGAGAATAAAAAAGCGCATTACCAAGGTGTAAGTGCAGATTTAGAAGCGAAAGCAGGAGCGTTAGTTGCTAAAATTAACAAGCTTTAATTTTAACATTTTTTAAACATTTTTTTAACTACCATCAGCTTATAGTTGATGGTTTTTTTTATTAGATTTGATTAGTAATACGAATTACATTATTTGTGCGTTATTATTATTAAATATTAAATTTATGGCTAGAGCAATGTTCGAGTACACAAAGACTATTCTAAAGAAGGTTAGTTTTAATTCAGATTTGTTTTGTAAAGAATTAAAAAAAGGTTTAGATACTTTGTTGCCTTATGAAATTGAAGAATTAAGAATTTGGCTAAAAAGTTTTATTGAAAATAAACCAGAGTTATCAATATGTATGACTTTCTTAAAATAAAAAAAAGAGGCGTTAGCCTCTTTTTTTAGTTTTAAGAAATAACCTTCTTCTATTCTTTGCTTTTTCTCCCTTTACCATATTTCCGCATCAACTTCCTGGCAAATTCTCGTTCAGAAAGATAAAGCTTCATAATTTTTTTGTAAGATAAAAATGCAGATACTTCAGAAATAAACAGCTCTTTTTCAATAATTATTTTCTTGTCTAAAGTTACTTTTAAGAATACTAGCTTTTTTGCTTCGGCTTCTTCTAAATTATCTAAACCTTTAAATTTTCTAAATTTAGAGCGTCCTTTTTCTTTATAGTTGTCTATTTTTTTTTCATGCTTATGATATAGTGGCCAAAATTGCTGTGCCTCAATAGCATTTAGTTTAAGTTCTTGCGTAAGATAAGCAACCTTTAAGGCTTTTATTTTTTCTCTACTTTCCTTGTTGTGTTGTCCAAAAGATAAAAACGTAGTAAGCAGTAGTGCTAGAGCGAGTATTTTATTTTTCATATTAGTAGTTGTCATTTAATAAAGAATTTTCTTCTATATTGATCATATATTCTTCAATTGCGTAATTTTGTAAGTCTGTTAAAGCAAAATCATTTTCATTTGAAATTTCATTATGCAATAAGATAATAAAATCTTTATCTGATAATTCATTTGAGTTTTCTACAATCCAGTTTTCTATATCCGTTCGCTCAAGTAAATCAAAATTAATTTCTGAATCATTTAAAGAAGTGAAATAATTAATACTTAAAAACAATGCTACAGAAGCTGCAGCAGCATAAGGAGTGTATTTTAGGAATTTACTTTTTAAAGAAATAACTTTTACCTCTTTTTTTAATCCTATTTTCTTTAGAATTGATTTTTCTACTTTTTCAAAATAATTTTCAGGAACAGAAAAGCCACTTTTTTCTGGAAGTTCTTTTTCAATAAGAAAAGATGAGAAGCGATCTTCAGCAGTATTAAAATAATCTTTGGGTACAGAAAAACCCGTACTATCATGCAGCACCGATTTTAAAAACGCTTCACTTTTATTTATTTCTTGTTCCATTTTATATTTAGACCTTAAATTTTATAAAAGGTTTAATTTATTTTGTTTTTTTATATAGCTTTCTATCTTTTTAACTGCATGAAAATAAGAGGCTTTCAATGCACCAACTGAAGTTCCTAGTATCTCAGAAATTTGAGTATACTTAATATTATCAAAGTATTTCATGTTAAAAACCAATTGCTGTTTTTGTGGTAAACTAGCAATTGCTTTTTGTAAAATTTCTTGAATCTCTTCTCCAGAAAAATAAATATCATTTTCTAAGGTGCTAACTAAGTGTTCTTGCACTTCAGAAATATCTACCTTTCTCTCTTTGTTGCGCTTATTTATGAAAGTAATTGCTTCATTTGTTGCAATTCTATACATCCAAGAAAATAATTTACTCTCTTGTTTAAATTTGCCTATATTTTTGTAAATTTTTATAAAGGTATTTTGTAAAACATCATCTGTATCATCATGAGAAATTACAATTTTCCGAACATGCCAATACAAACGTTCCTTATAAAGAGAAATTAATTCTTTAAAGGCCTTTTCTTTGGTTTGAACATTTATTAATTGTTCTATTAAAACAGTTTCATCCGTCAAGTATCTTCCTTTTTTTAGTTAGACAAAATGTTTTCCTAAAGGTTTAAACTATCTATTTTCCCTAGCTTTTGAATATCCAAATAAACGTTTTTGTTTAATAATTTCGGGAATTCCTTTTGGTAACATTTCTTCCCAACCATTTTCACCATCTCTAATCATTTTTAAGACAGTTCTTGAGAAAATATCTAAGATTTCAGGATCAAAATCATCAATATTTACAAGTTTTCCGTTGTTTTTAAAGAATTTATAAAGCTCTTTTACTCTCGGGTGTACTTTTAAGTTTTCACTGTTAATATAAGTATCAGAGGCTTGGTCATGATAAGGATACATGTATACTTTTAAGTCTCTGTAGAAAAGTTTCCCAAATGCTTCTAAAATCCCACCACTTAGATTGCGATAGTATTTTTCATCAAAAATTTGAATAAGATTATAGACGCCCATTGCAATTCCCATTCTTTCTTTAGTAAATTCACTAAAATATTCTACCAATTTGAAATATTGTTGAAAATTGGTAATCATCACATTTTGTCCAAGCGAACAAAGTAATTCTGCTCTATCTAAGAAATCTCTTTCATTAATTTTCCCCTCAGCAGAAAGATTACTTAATGTAATTTCAAAAATTACCTGCGTATTTTCTTCTTTTACTTTCTTTTCTTTTAAGAAAAGCTTTTTAGACTTTTCATACATGTCCATATTTACTTTAGTAACAGGTCTAAAACTACCTCTTAAAGCCAATATATTTTTTTTGTACAATACTTGTGCAGGTAATAAATTATTTCCGTCAGGTCCAAACATTACTGCATTTGTCATTCCGTTTTTAAGTAACTGTAAACTCATTAAACGGTTGTCTACATACATAAAACGAGGCCCAGAAAAATTAATCATGTCAATTTCTAACTGGTCGTTACTTAAATTATCATATAAAGACTTTACCAATTCTTTCGGATTGTCATTTAGGTAAAATGCGCCATATATTAAGTTAACACCTAAAGTACCAAGGGTTTCTTGTTGCAATCGAGCATCTGTTTCTTTAAAGCGGATGTGAACAATAATTTCATTATAATCTTCTAAAGGATCTAATTGAAAACGAATACCAATCCAGCCGTGCCCTTTAAATTTCTTTGCAAAATCAATGGTAGTTACCGTGTTTGCGTAACTAAAAAATAATTTATCTGGATGTTTAGATCTACTTAAACGATCTTCCATTAAATCGATTTCGTGTCTAAGCATTTTTTTAAGACGTGGCTGTGTAACGTAACGCTTATCCTCTTCAATGCCATAAATAGCATCAGAAAAATCCTTATCGTATGCACTCATTGCTTTTGCAATGGTACCAGAAGCAGCACCAGATCTAAAAAAATTACGTGCAGTTTCTTGACCTGCACCAATTTCAGCAAAAGTTCCGTAAATATCTGAGTTTAAATTAATTCTAAGTGCTTTGCTTTTTGTTGTAGGTGCACTTGTTATTTCTTGATCTCCTTTTAAAGAAATTGCCATAAATCGATTTTTATACGTTCCAACAAATGTAATGAATTAGTGTGCCATCAGTCAATTTTTATCTTATTTTTGTTTCAATGAAAACAGATAAAAAACGATTAAAAATCACTTTCTTAGGAACAGGAACCTCACAAGGCGTTCCTATGATAGCAAGTAATCATCCTGTTTGTTTATCTACAGATGCTAAAGACAAGCGTTTGAGGTCTTCTCTTTTAATTTCTTGGGATGACAAAACAGTTGTAATTGATTGTGGCCCAGATTTTAGACAGCAAATGTTAAGAGAAAATGTACAGTTAGTAAACGGTGTTCTATTTACGCATGAGCATTCAGATCATACAGCTGGTTTGGATGATTTGCGCCCGTTTTGCTATAAAATAGGAGAGATGCCTATTTTTTTAAGTCAAAGAACATTAGATAGTTTAGAACAACGTTTTCAATATATATTTTCTCAAGAAAATAGATATCCTGGTGCCCCAAGCGTACAGCCAAATATAATCGATAAAACTCCTTTCTCATTACTCGGTTTAAAAACATCGCCTATTCAAGTAATGCACGGTAACTTGCCTATTTTAGGGTATAGAATTCAAAATATTGGCTATTTAACAGATGTAAAAACGATTACTATTGAAGAAAAGGAAAAATTAAGAAATTTAGATGTTTTGATTGTGAATGCTTTAAGAATAGAAGAACATCCTACTCATTTTAATTTGCAAGAGGCACTCGATTTTATTGAGGAAATACAACCTAAAAGAGCCTATTTTACGCATATAAGTCACAAATTAGGTTTTCATAAAGAAGTATCTTCAAAATTACCGAAGAATGTTTTTTTAGCTTTTGACGGCTTAAAAATAAATGCTTAAATTTTTGATAATTGCGTTCTTAATTAAAACTTTATAGACTAATTAAATAACTTAATACCAGCGTTTCTTTTTCTTCTTAGAAGCTTCAGATTTCCGTCCTTTTTTATTTTTACTAACGGTATTGGGTTGTAGTTTTTTATGTTTTGGTTTATCTATAACATACGGGTGCTCAATAATTACTTTAATTGGTTTTTCAATTAAGGTTTCAATGAGCTTAATATATGCATTTTCGTCAGGAGAACAGAAAGAAAAAGCAATACCAGATTTACCAGCTCTACCTGTTCTACCAATTCTATGAATGTAGGTTTCAGGTATATTCGGAATATCGAAATTAATAATAGCATCTACATTGGTAATGTCTATCCCTCGAGATGCCACATCTGTAGCAATTAAAATATGTGCTTTCTTTTCTTTAAAATCTTCAATAGCTTTATTTCTAACAATCTGTGTTTTATCACCATGAATACTGGCTACTTTGTATCCATTTTTAAGTAAAGATTCTTCTAATTTATCTACACCAAATTTTGTGCGTCTAAAAATGATAATTTTTCCATTAATGGTAGTTCGCAACAAGTCTAAACACAAGTCTGTCTTATTTTTCTTTGGAAGATAGTATAATAATTGTCCTATATTTTTTGCGGTAGTTTCTTCTGGGTTTATTTCTATTACAACCGGACTCTTAATAACTCTTTTTGCTAGTTCTACGATCTTCTCTGGCATCGTTGCAGAAAAGAGTAAGGTTTGCTTTTTCTTAGGACATAAAGCTTCTATTCTCTTAATATCAGCAATAAAACCCATGTCTAACATTAAATCGGCTTCATCTAAAACAAAAATTTCTACAGCGCTTAAATCGATATTGCCTTGCATTTGCAGGTCAATTAATCTACCAGGCGTTGCAATTAAGATGTCTACTCCTTTACCTAAAATTTCTTTTTGTGGTTCTAGAGAAACACCACCAAAAACTGCGGTAGCCT
>JBLHGY010000078.1:0-7961 GCA_047616665.1 Polaribacter sp. | reverse complement strand
GGGCGTTGTAATTCCTCAGAATAATTTTTTAATAGCATTAAAAGAATTCTTACAAAGCAAAGGTGCCTTGTTAATTGCCGATGAGGTAATGACAGGTTTCCGTTCTAAATTTGGTGGTGCACAAGAACTGTTAGGAGTTGAAGCAGATATTACCTGTTTAGGAAAAGTAATTGGAGGAGGTTTTCCTGTAGGAGCTTACGGAGCTAGAAACGAAATCATGCAAGAAGTTGCACCTTTAGGTGGAATGTATCAAGCAGGCACATTAAGTGGGAATCCGATTGCGATGGCTGGAGGCATCTCTACCTTAACGGAGTTGAAGAGACAAAATCCGTATACCCAGTTTAATGAAACGGCTTCCGCTTTAGAAAATATTTTACTCGAAACGGCTAAAAAATACAATGTAGATTTAGTGGTAAATCGTTTTGGATCTATGATGAACCCATTTTTTACAAAAGAAAAAGTTACTAATTTTGAGGAAGCTCAAACTTCAGATACTAAAAAGTTTGCCATTTTCTTTTGGGAGATGATAAAAAATGGCGTGTTTTTACCACCAAGTCAGTTTGAAGCTTGGTTCCTGTCATCAGCAATTTCAGAAAAGGATATTAAAAAAATAGCAGCAGCGGTAGACAAAGGGATGTTGGCCGTTTCTAAAATGTAAAAAAAAAAGTCATGACAAATACGCAATCTTACTATTTAAAAGTAGATTGCTTCACACGGTTCGTAATGACGTTTAATAAATAAAAATTGCTAAAAGCCAAAGCCAAAAACTAAGAGCCAATAGCTAAAAGGTATCCAAATGATTAAAAACGATTTATTTTTAAGAGCATTAAAAGGAGAAACTGTAGACAGACCACCTGTTTGGATGATGCGTCAGGCAGGAAGATATTTGCCAGAGTTTCAAGTAATCAAAAAGAAATACGATTTCTTTACCCGTTGTCAAACTCCAGAATTAGCCTCAGAAATTACGGTACAACCTATTCGAAGATATGGTATGGATGCCGCTATTTTATTTTCAGATATTTTAGTCATTCCACAAGCAATGAATATTGAGGTACAAATGAAGCCAGATTTCGGACCTTATTTACCAAATCCTATTCGTACTCAGAAAGATTTAGATCGGGTAATTGTTCCGGATGTGCATGAATCTTTGGGCTATGTGATGGAAGCGATAAAAGCAACTAAAGAAAAGCTAAATGATGACATTCCATTAATTGGTTTTGCAGGTTCACCATGGACAATCTTGTGTTATTGCGTGCAAGGACAAGGTTCTAAGAATTTTGACAAAGCAAAAGAACTGTGCTTTACAAACCCTGTAATGGCGCATAGTTTATTGCAAAAAATTACAGATACAACAATTGCTTATTTAAAAGCAAAAGTTGCAGCCGGTGTAAACGCCGTGCAACTTTTCGATTCTTGGGGTGGCATGTTGTCGCCAGTAGATTATCAAGAATTTTCTTGGCAATATATGCAGCAAATAATTGATGCTTTAAAAGAGAGTACACCTGTAATTGCATTCGGAAAAGGATGTTGGTTTGCTTTAGGAGACATGTCTAAGTCTGGAGCATCTGCATTGGGTGTAGATTGGACGTGTTCTGCAAGAAATGCACGTTATTTATCTGGCGGAAATATTACATTACAAGGTAATTTTGACCCCTCAAGATTGTTGTCTCCACCAGCAGAAATTAAGAGAATGGTGCATCAGATGATCAATGATTTTGGGAAAGACAAGTACATTGTAAATTTAGGTCATGGAATTTTGCCAAACATACCTGTAGAAAATGCAAAAGCATTTGTAGACGCAGTGAAAGAGTATCAGGTTTCATAAGAGAATAGTACTATTTTGGGCGTTACCTGAAGGTCGCGCTTTCCATTATATCTTTTTGCCGAAAAAGTCAAAAAGGATGCCATTTCAATCGCTAACGCACATTTTTAGCAGCTAAAAGAATGAAAAATAAATTCTACGCTTATATAGAAAATTTACAAGACCAAATTACTTCTAAAATAGAAGTATTAGACGGCCTTGCAACTTTTGAAGAAGATATTTGGGAAAGAGAAGAAGGTGGCGGTGGAAGAACTCGTGTAATCGAAAATGGAGGTGTTTTTGAAAAAGGAGGTGTAAATATTTCTGCTGTGCATGGTGCGTTGCCAGAGGCTTTAAGAAATCAATTTAAAGTAAAAGAAGGGAACTTCTTTGCTTGCGGATTGAGTTTAGTTTTACATCCTACAAATCCTTTTGTGCCAACGGTGCATGCAAACTGGCGTTACTTTGAAATGTATGATGAAGCAGGAAATATTGTTACGCAGTGGTTTGGTGGCGGACAAGATCTAACACCGTATTATTTATTTGACGAAGATGCAATACATTTTCATACAGTTTGTAAATCGGCCTGCGATACCCATGATTTGGAATTTTATCCGAAGTTTAAAAAAACATGCGATGAATATTTCTGGAATTCACACAGAAATGAGGCACGCGGAATTGGAGGCTTGTTCTTTGATTATCAAAAAGAAACAGCAGCATATTCTATTCAAGATAGATTCAACTTTGTAACAGAAATTGGGAATAGCTTTTTAGAAAGCTATGTTCCAATAGTTGAAAAAAGAAAAGAAATAACATTTACGAAAGCGCATAAAGACTGGCAAGAAATTCGAAGAGGCCGTTATGTAGAGTTTAATTTAGTGCATGACAGAGGAACTCTTTTCGGTTTAAAAACAAATGGAAGAATAGAAAGTATTCTAATGAGTTTGCCGCCAATTGTTCAATGGAAATATAATCATCAACCAGAAAAAGATTCTGAAGAGGAAAGATTGCTATCAATTTTAGTAAAACCGAAAGACTGGATTTAGTTAATTTATTGACATATTAATAAAATTATAGCTAATTACATTATTATTTAATAAAATAATCTGTTTTTAGCTTTTTTATTGCGAATAATTCAAAAACAAACCTTAATTAGTTCTATTTTTAGTATTAAAAACACGTCTTCAATCAACGTTTTTTAGTATTTTTGCAATCTGTAAAGAGATATGTACATGGCAAGATTTGAATTGAAATTACCTAAAATGGGAGAAAGTGTTGCGGAAGCAACGATAACTTCTTGGTTAAAAGAGGTTGGAGATACAATTGAATTAGACGAGGCTGTTGTGGAAATTGCTACAGATAAAGTAGACTCTGAAGTACCGTCTGAAGTCGAAGGAACTTTAGTAGAGGTTTTATTTCAAATAGATGATGTAGTTGCTGTGGGCGAAACCATAGCGATTATAGAGATTGAAGGAGAGGATGCAGAGAGTGCAAATATAAAAATTAAAAGTACATCAGATAATTCTCAAGTTATTGAAGTTGAGAAAATTATAGAAAAAGCTAAAAAAGTTATTGCAACTCCAGGTACTAAAACTTCAGGGGCAAGTAAGTTCTATTCACCTTTAGTAAGGAATATTGCTCAAACAGAGGGGGTTTCGATAGAGGAGCTAGAAACAATTGCTGGTTCTGGTAAAGATGGTAGGGTGAATAAAGAAGATATCTTATTATATCTTGAGAATTTAAAAGCTGCTCCAAAATTACAAGCACCAAAGGTAGCTAAAGCAAAAATAGAGGCACCAAACAGCAGTGCTGTTCAGAAAGTAACTCCTGTATCTGTAAACGGGGAGGATGAGGTGATAGAAATGACCAGAATGGGGAAATTAGTTTCCAAGCACATGGTTAATTCTATCCAAACTGCCGCACATGTGCAATCTTTTATAGAAATTGATGTTACAAATATAGTCAAGTGGAGAGCAAAAGTTAAAGACGAATTCTTAAAGAGAGAAGGGGAGAAGTTAACGTTTACGCCTATTTTAATGCATGCAGTAGCTGCTACATTAAAAAAATATCCAATGATTAATATTGCTTTGGAGGGAGATAAAATTATTAAAAAGAAAAATATTAATTTAGGAATGGCCGCG
Source organism: Polaribacter sp. (assembly GCA_047616665.1). Taxonomy (GTDB): domain Bacteria; phylum Bacteroidota; class Bacteroidia; order Flavobacteriales; family Flavobacteriaceae; genus Polaribacter. Next base: position 4,019 of record JBLHGY010000078.1, on the reverse strand, counting down.
GCTTTACCTGACGGTAATTTAATAGTACCTGTAATTAAGAATGCAGATCAATTAAATATAGTTGGTATGACGAAGTCTATAAATGACTTGGCGTTAAGAGCAAGAAACAATCAATTAAAGCCCGATGAAATTCAGGGAGGAACCTACACAGTAACAAATGTTGGTAGTTTTGGTTCGGTAATGGGCACACCAATTATTAATCAACCACAAGTTGCAATTTTAGCGCTAGGCGCCATTAGAAAAGTACCGGCAGTTATAGAAACAGTTGAAGGAGATTTTATAGGTATTAGACAAATGATGTTTGTATCTCATTCTTATGATCACAGGGTTGTAAATGGTGCGTTAGGTGGAATGTTTATTAAAACCTTAAAAGATATTTTAGAGTCTTGGGATATAAATCAAGATTTCTAATAAAAAAATATATATTGTATTTAAAACGTTCGAATTCTTTCGAGCGTTTTTTTTTGTGTTAATAAATACCTTATATTTGAAAAAAAAAGCAAAAACCCTATGAAAAAGAACCACATTTTATTTTTGGTCGTCTTCCTGTACGCCTCAGTTTCTTACTCCCAAGATGTATTTAAAAAAGTAAATCTTAACACTATACTAAATAAAATTACTGAAAACCCTAAAAAGTTTACTCAGTATAGATTCAATAAAAACCAGTTTATATCCATTCTAGCGAATATAGAATCTAGAGAAACACAAAAAAAATCTAAAGTTATTATTTCGCTGCCTAATGACAAAGGTGACTTCGTGAAATTTGAAATTTTTGAAGCTTCTGCCTTCAGTAAAGAGTTATCTTCTAAATATCCAACGGTTAAATCTTATGTAGGTAGAAGTATAGATGGTGTATCTAAAGTTAGACTTAGTTATGCGCCTTCCCAAGGTTTACATGCAGCCATTTCTAACAACAAAACGGCTACAATTATTATAAAACCGTCAAATATTAAAAATGGAAGCTACATTTCTTTTTTAAGAAGTGAGATGGATTTTCAATCAGATTTTGAATGTGAAACGCTTGCAGAAGTAAAAAAAAAATCTAAAGAACATGCGAAACAGGCGAATGATGGTTCTTTAAGAAAATATAGACTAGCAATTGCTACTACAGCAGAATTTTCTAATTTCTATTTAGATGGTTCAGAAGTGAATGATGCAGAGAAAACAACAAAAGTACTCGCTGCAATTAATACTTCCCTTACAAGAATTAACGGAATTTTTGAAAGAGATTTTTCTATTACAATGCAGTTGGTTGCTAATAATGATGCAACTATTTATTTTGATGCTACTACAGATCCTTTCAGCGAAGATTTTAATCAAGAATTACAAAATACTTTAGATATAGAAATTGGGGACGAAAATTACGATGTCGGTCATCTTTTTGGATATGAAAATAATATTTATGGGAATGCGGGTTGCATTGCCTGTGTTTGCACTACAGGGAGTAAAGGAAGTGCTTTTACCATGCATAGTGCGCCTGATTCTGATAACTTTAATATGATTGCTAGTCACGAATTTGGTCATCAATTTGGGGGGTATCACGTGCAAAGTAGTTCAAATTGCAGAAGCTCTGCAGGTTTGCAAGAAGTAGAACCTGGAAGCGGAAGTTCGATTATGGGGTATGCAGGAATTTGTAATCCAAATGTGCAAGAAAATCCAGATGATTATTTTAATTATGTAGATATTAGAGATGTGTTGCAATGGACAAGAAGCGACAGTTCCTGCGCTGAACAAATAGTATCAGGAAATACAGATCCTCAAGTTAATGCTGGGGATAATTATACCATACCAAGGTCTACGGCATTTATTTTAGATGGAACAGGTTCCGACGCTAATGCAGATGACATATTATCTTTTTGTTGGGAACAGAATGATCCTGAAGATCCAAATTCTTCTGATTCACCTAGTTCAACTTGGGTATTTGGTCCTTTATACAGGTCTAAATTGCCTGTTAGCGTACCGACTAGATATATGCCTCAATTAAGCGATGTTTTGGCGGGGAACTTAACTCCAACTTGGGAAGTAACTCCTTCTGTAAGTAGAACTATGGATTTTGTTTTAACGGTAAGAGATAATGCTCTTTTAGGTGCAAAAACAGCTTCAGATGAAATGACGGTTACGGTGGATGACAGTTTTGAGCCTTTTACGGTTACTTCACAAAATACTACAGAAACATGGAATGTTGGTGATAATAAAACCATCACTTGGGACGTTGCAAACACGAATCAAGCACCAATAAACGCGACAACGGTTGATGTATTTTTATCAATAGATGGCGGTTATACATATCCTTATACCCTAGCAACAAATAGTACTAATGATGGCTCTGAAACTATAATTGTGCCGGAAGTTGCTTCAGGAACTACGCGAGGTAGGTTTATGATAAAAGCAGCTAACAATATATTTTATGCTGTAAATGCAACAGATATAAATATTCAAACATCAGAGTTTGTTCTTAGTTTTAATGAGAATTCTTTAAATATTTGTCAACCAAACAATGCTGTTTATAGTTTTACTTATAAAACTTTTCTAGGTTTTAACGAAACAACAACATTTTCAGCTGAAAACGTACCTTTTGGAACAAACGTTAGTTTTAATCCGTCAACTGCTTCAATAAATAATACCGAGGTTGAAATTACTGTTTCAGGCACAGAAAGCATCCCTTTAGGTGATAATGCGTTTGTTATTAAGGGTACTTCTGCAACTGCAGTTAAACAGGCTGTTATAAATTTATTGGTAAATAATGCTACCTTAGATGCACCAATACTCTCTAATCCTAGCAATAATCAAACAAATATAGCAACCAGTATAAATTTAAATTGGAGTGCGGATATAAATGCACAAAGTTATTTTGTAGAAGTAGCAACAGATGCTTTATTTACCAACAATATAGAAGCATCTAACATAAATGAAAACAAGTATTCTCTAAATAATTTAGAATTCGATACTACCTATTACTGGCGTGTAAAATCTATAAACTCTTGTAATGAAAGTTCATTTTCAGACACCTTTAATTTTTCTACAATCTGCGGTGCTCCAAGTGCTATTATTACAAGCAATCCTTCATTAAATGGTGTAGACATTTCTTGGACAGAAAATGGAAATTCCTCAAATTGGGAAATTGAAATTGTGCCTCAAGGAACCGCATCAACTGGGGTTGGAATTTCTACCAACACAAATTTTTATTCAATTACAAGTTTAAATTCATCTTCAGTTTATGACATCTATTTAAGATCGAACTGCAGCAGCGAAAGCACAAGTGCTTGGATAGGGCCCGTTTCATTTTCAACACTATTTGATTTTTGTAATGATGGTATGTTTTATGATACAGGAGGACCTAATTCTAATTATGAAACTAATGAAGATATTATAACTACAATTACTCCCGAAGATGCAGATGTGGTGGAGGTAAATTTTATTAGCTTTCAAATAGAAGCGGGTTGGGACTTTATGTACGTTTATAATGGAAATGACATCAACGCTCCGTTAATTGGTCAATATACTGGCAATAATGGTCCTGGCTTAATTAGATCTTTGCAAGGACAGGGGTTAACGTTTCGATTTATATCAGATGAGATTATTTCAGATTCGGGATGGGAAGCTACTGTTTCTTGCATTACAATTACCTGTCCTGTTCCCGCCAATTTAAATGCTACAAATGTTGAAGCAAATTCTGTTGACTTAAGTTGGACTTCAAACGGAAGTGAAACCAATTGGGAAGTAGAATACGGAGAAACCGGGTTTACACAAGGAAATGGCACTGTAGTTTCAACAACAACAAATACTTATACATTAACTGGGTTGACACCAACTACAAATTATGATATCTACTTAAGAGCAAATTGTGGCACAAATCCTGGAGACGATGATAGTTTTTGGATTGGACCAATTACTATAGAAACACCTTGCGGAGAATTTACAGCACCTTATTTTTATGATGTAGAACAGCAGAATACAGGAACGGTAGAAGATTGTTGGACAAGCAATCCGCCAACGTATAACGGAAGTTATTTTTGGGC
>JBLHGY010000077.1:0-8072 GCA_047616665.1 Polaribacter sp. | reverse complement strand
AGGAATTGTCATTTTTATAGGACTGTCTTATTATTTCTATAATGAATCTAAGAAAGGAAAAATTAAAACAGAAAGCATAAAGTCTAAAAAAGAAAACCCTTTTTTAACAGGAATTACTTTATCATTTTTAAACATGTTTGCCATTCCTTTTTTCTGCGGAATCATTGTTGCTTTAGACTTTTTCAAACTTTTTAGTTTTGAGGTTTTCCCTATCTTCTTTTTTATTTTAGGGACTATATTTGGTACTTTTTGCATCCTTTTTGTGTATGCAAGGTTTGCAAAGAGAATTCAGCAAAAAACAGGAAAATTAACAAAAGACATCAATATTATTTTAAGTATTTTAACCGCTTTAGTTGCTATTATTACATTTATAAAACTATTCATTTAAAGAAAAATGCGCACTATAAAAGATATAATTATTGAAGGAAGACACAACAAGCCAATTGTAACAGATGTTTTTTATGAAGAAAACAAACAACCCAAAAAAGTAGTTATTTTTTGTCATGGGTATAAAGGCTTTAAAGATTGGGGTGCCTGGAACTTAATGGCATTAATCTTTGCTAAAGCAGGTTTTTTCTTCATTAAATTTAATTTTTCTCATAATGGAGGTACTGCAGAAGATCCCATAGATTTTCCAGATTTAGAAGCTTTTGGAAATAACAATTATACAAAAGAATTAGATGATTTAGAAAGTATTTTAGATTGGATCTCTAACAATTCTGATTATAAACATGAAGTAGACATTCATGATATTTCAATTATAGGGCATAGTAGAGGTGGTGGAATTGTACTCTTAAAAGCAACGGAAGACAACCGTGTTAAAAAGGTGGTTTCTTTGGCCGGAGTTTCAGATTACGAATGTAGATTTCCAAAAGAATCGAATTTTCAAGAATGGGCTAAAAAAGGTGTTTTTTATGTGAAAAATGGACGAACTAAGCAAGAAATGCCTCATTTTTATCAATTTTATAAAGATTTTGATAAAAACAAAAAACGATTAAATATCGAAAAAGCTACCCGAAACTTAGAGATTCCACAGCTTATAATTCATGGAAATAAAGACACAACAGTTTTAATTAAAGAGGCTGAGAGTTTGCATAAATGGAATTCTGAAAGCATCTTTAAGGTGATAGAAAATGCAGACCATGTTTTTAATGTTTCTCACCCTTGGAAAGAAGATGTAATATCTAAAGAGCTACAAAGAGCAATAAATATTTGTGTTGATTTTTTAAGCTAAATTTTTAAATAAAAACAAAAATGAATAGATTCCTATCTATTCAGGAACGACATAGAACATCTTTTTTTGTATTTTTGATAGATGGAATTGCTGCCTCCTTTTAGAAAAATAATTCATGTAGATATGGATGCCTTTTATGCATCTGTAGCAGAATTAGACAATCCAGAACTAAGAGGTAAAGCTATTGCTGTTGGAGGAAGTGAAGAAAGAGGAGTGGTTTCTGCAGCAAGCTATGAAGCAAGAAAATTTGGCGTTAAATCTGCTATGAGCAGTTTTTTAGCCAAACAAAAATGTCCACATCTTATTTTTGTAAAGTCAGATTTTGAGCGGTACAAAGAGTTGTCTGTAAAAATTAGAGCAGTTTTTTACGAATATACAGATCTGGTAGAGCCGCTTTCATTAGATGAAGCATACTTAGATGTTACAGAAAACAAGAAAGGGAATCCGTCTGCAAATGAAATTGCGAGAGAAATTAGAGAACGTATATACACAGAGACGGGTTTAAGGGCTTCTGCAGGAATTTCAATTAATAAATTTATAGCAAAAGTAGCATCCGATATTAACAAACCAAACGGACAAAAAACAATTCACCCAGAAGAGGTGCTTCAATTTTTAGAAGAGTTGCCCGTTAATAAATTTTATGGTGTAGGTAAAGTTACGGCCTCAAAAATGTATAATTTAGGGATATTTAAAGGTAAAGATTTAAAGAAAAAACCTTTAGAAGAGTTGGTAAAGTCATTCGGTAAATCTGGAACACACTATTACAATATTGTGAGAGGTATTCACAATAGTGCTGTTAAACCAAACAGAATACGCAAGTCTATTGCCGCAGAAAGAACGTTTAGCGAAAACCTTTCATCGGAAATTTTCATGATAGAACGGCTAGATAAGATTGCCGATGAGTTAGAAAAGCGTATGAAAAAAACGGACACTAAAGGCAAAACGATTACTTTAAAAATAAAATATTCAGACTTTACGCAACAAACACGAAGCAAAACAAAGACAAATTTTATGCAAACTAAAAAGGAGTTTTTTCCCGTGGTAAAAGAGCTTTTGTATCAAGATAAATTAGTAAATTCTGTTCGTTTATTGGGCTTGTCTTTTGGAAACTTAAATACTGAAGAAATTGTTCCGTTTTGGGTACAATTACAATTTGAATTCTGATAAGGCGCGCCGTTACAAAGAGCTGTAATAAAATAATCTATTAATAAGTTAAGAGATTGCTTCATTCTTTGTAGCGACATAATTTATATTAAAAATGAATATAAAAACAACAAGAACAAATTCGAAAAATAAAGATTTTATTAATTTGGTAAGAGAGTTAGACGCCTATTTAAAAATTACAGATGAAGAGGAGCATGATTTTTACAATCAGTTTAATAATATTGATGTTTTAAAAGAAGTTGTTGTAACTTATGTTTCTGGAATTGCAGTAGGTTGTGGGGCTATTAAAAAGTTTGATAACAGCGCTGTTGAGGTGAAAAGAATGTTTGTTTTAAAAGCAAATAGAGGAACCGGTGTTGCGCAAAAATTATTGGTAGCATTAGAAAATTGGGCAAGAGAGTTAGGATATAGAAAGTGTGTTTTAGAAACGGGAATACGGCAAATTGAAGCAGTAAAATTTTATAAAAAATGCACCTATAAAGTAATACCAAATTACGGTCAATACAGCGGCATGAAAAACAGTATTTGTTTAGAAAAAGAGATTTAAATGAAGTATAGTTATTGGGAATTAAAAGAGTGGTTTACTAACATTGATTTTACAATTGTTGGCAGCGGAATTGTTGGTTTAAATTGTGCTTTAGAATTGAAGAAAAAACACCCTGCAGCAAAAATTGTAATTCTTGAAAAAGGAATGTTACCACAGGGAGCAAGCACAAAAAACGCAGGTTTTGCCTGCTTTGGAAGCCTTTCGGAGCTGATAGATGACCTGAGTTCTCATACAGAACAAGAAGTGTATAATTTGGTAGAAAATCGTTGGAAAGGGTTGCAATTATTAAGAAGCAATTTAGGAGATAAAAACATCGATTTTCAACAAAATAAAGGCTTTGAGTTGTGTGATTCTGAAACTTTTTTTGAGGAGTGTATTTCAAAAAAAGAGGATATTAATAAATTATTAAAACCTATATTTAATACGGATGTTTTTTCAGTTTCAGACAATACATTTAATTTCAAAAAAGTACACAATAGATATATTGTTAATAATTTTGAAGGCCAAATTGATACCGGTAAAATGGCTTATGAATTACTGCATAAAGTACAGACATTAGGCGTTAAAATTTTAAATAATATTACTGTTGAAAATTTTACAGAAGACAACACAAATATTGAAATAACAACAGATAAAATTACTTTTAAAACAACTAAACTTTTTATCGCAACCAACGGTTTTGCAAATAAGTTATTAGAAGAAAAAGTTCAACCAGCAAGAGCACAGGTGCTCATCACAAAACCAATTAAAAACCTACAAATAAAAGGAACCTTTCATTTAGACAAAGGGTATTATTATTTTAGAAATATAGATGATCGAATTTTGTTTGGTGGTGGAAGAAACCTAGATTTTAAGACAGAAGAAACCTCAGAATTTGGGCAAACAGCAATTATTCAAAATGAATTAGAAAATATTTTAAAAACAACTATTTTACCAAATACTTCTTTTGAAATTGAACACAGATGGAGTGGGATTATGGGTGTTGGAAATCAGAAAAAAGCCATTGTAAAGCAACTTTCTAATCATGTTTTTTGTGGAGTTCGTTTAGGCGGAATGGGTGTTGCAATTGGCAGCTTGGTGGGTAAAGAATTAGCAGCATTAATAAATGAATAGACAAGCTTTAGATGTAATAGTTATTGGTGGTGGCCTGGCGGGTTTGTGCAATGCAATTCACTTATCTAAATTGGGTAAAAAGGTTTTATTAATTGAGAAAAATGAATACCCGAAACACAAAGTTTGTGGTGAGTATATTTCTAATGAAGTACTGCCATATTTAGATTTTTTAGAGGTAAATCCGTTTGATCTTGGAGCTGTAAAAATTAAGAACTTTCAATTATCAACCACAAAAAACAACATAATTTCTGCTAAGTTACCTCTGGGTGGCTTCGGCATTTCTCGATATACTTTGGATCTTGCTTTAGCCGAAAAAGCCAAAGAAAACGGTGTTACAATTTTACAGGATACCGTTTTAGATGTTACCTTTATAAAAGATTTTTTTCAAGTAGAAACAAAACAAAACAGCATTTATACTTCCAAAATTGCCATTGGTGCTTTTGGGAAACGTTCTTTGTTAGATGTAAAAATGGAGCGCAATTTTATTCAGAAAAAATCACCTTATTTAGGAGTTAAAATTCATGTAAAAGGAAACTTTAAAGAGGATTTGGTGGCGCTTCATAATTTTAAAGGAGGGTATTGTGGGGTTTCTAAAGTAGAAAATAACGCAATTAATTTATGTTACATCACAAATTATGCAACCTTTAAGCAGTATAAAAATATAGAAGATTTTCAAGAACAAGTTGTTTTTAAAAACAATTACTTGAAAGAGATTTTCCACAGTTCTGAAGCTATTTTCGAAAAACCTTTAAGTATCAGTCAGATTTCATTTGAAACCAAAAAACCAGTAGAAAATCATGTTTTAATGTGCGGAGACTCCGCAGGAATGATTCATCCACTTTGTGGAAATGGCATGAGTATGGCCATTCAATCTGCACAATTAGCGTCTAAATTGATTCTAAATTACTTTAATGGCGAAATTGAGACAAGAAAAGAACTGGAAAAGCAATATATTAGACAGTGGAATCGAAAGTTTAGTTTGCGGTTAAAAGCGGGTCATTTTATTGCAATGTTGTTTAGAAAAGATACAATTGCATCCGTTTTATTGCACATTTTAAAGAAGCTTCCTTTTTTATTACCAATAATAATTAAGCAAACTCACGGTAAACCAATGAAGATATAATGGATTTTTTTATCAGCACAAAAAACAGAACAGACAAAGAAGAGTTAATGGACGATTTTTCTATTGGTGGCGATTTGTTGCGCGATACTTTAGATAAATTAGAAAACATAAACCGTTGGTTGGGCGGAAATTTAATGACGGTAAAGGCATTGAAAAAAGTATTAAAAAACCATCCAAAAGAACAAGAACTAACCATTGCAGATATTGGCTGTGGGCATGGAGATATTTTACGAGATGTTGCTAAGTTCGGGCGAAAAAACGGCTATAAAATGAAGTTGATTGGTATGGATGCAAACCCGACAGCTATTGCGTATGCAAATGAATTATCAACGGAATTTCCTGAGCTAAGTTTTAAAACGGAAGATATTTTCTCTGAAGCGTTCAAAAACAGAAAATTTGATGTGGTATTAGCAACGTTGTTCCTGCATCACTTCAAAGAAGCGCAATTGGTTTCTTTTCTAGGAAACACTTTAAAACAAACAAAAATAGGGATTGTAGTAAACGATTTGCACAGGCATAAGTTAGCGTATTATTTATTTATGTTATTGTCTGTTTTTATAAAAAACAACATGATAATTGAAGACGGATTAACTTCTGTTTTGAGAGGGTTTAAAAGAAATGAATTAGTGCATATTTCAAACAAATTAAAAGTAAAACCACAAATTTCTTGGAAATGGGCGTTCCGTTTTCAATGGATTTTGAAGTATTAAAAAGTAGAAAGTCATAAAGTATTCTAAGGAGGCTTTAAGTATAAAAATCATTGAAATTCCCGTCGAAAAATGAAAGTAAAAATAACAGCTGTTGCAAAACAACTTCCGAAATATTATAGAGAAACAAAAGACATTATACCTTTTGTGAAATTATGGATGCAAGATCAAGACGAGCGTTTTCAGAGAAAAGTTACTAAACTTTTTGAGGGTGCTGCAGTGGATAAAAGATATTCTATTATGGATCCTGAAGACGTGTTTGTAGCTACCTCTTTCGAAGAAAAAAACAACATTTACGCAAGAGAGGTTGTAATCTTAGGAGAACAAGCGCTTAAAAAATCTTTACAAAAAGCAAATTTAAAAGCAGTGGATATCGATTTTATTATAACGGTAAGTTGCACCGGTATTATGATTCCGTCTATGGATGCATACCTCATTAATTCACTGCAAATGAAACAAGACATTGTGCGTTTACCAGTTACAGAAATGGGTTGTGCTGCAGGTGTTTCTGGTATTATTTATGCAAAGAATTTTTTAAAGGCGAATCCGAATAAACGCGCTGCTGTAATTGCTGTAGAAGCACCAACAGCAACGTTCCAATTAGACGATTATTCGATGACAAACATTGTAAGTGCTGCTATTTTTGGAGACGGAGCATCTGCGGTAATTTTATCTTCTTACGAAGAAGATAAAGGGCCAGAAATTATAGATGAAGCGATGTATCATTTTTATGATGCCACAAGTATGATGGGTTTTAACCTAGTAAACACAGGTTTGCAAATGATTTTAGATAAGGAGGTTCCAAAGAAAATCTCAGATCATTTTCCGGCAATCGTACATCCTTTTTTAGAAAAAAACAACTTGACAATTGAAGATATAGATCATTTAATTTTTCATCCAGGAGGAAAGAAAATTGTGCAAACTGTAGAAGATTTATTTGGCGCTTTAGGAAAGAATATAGATGATACAAAAGAAGTTTTACGCTTGTACGGCAATATGTCTAGCGCAACAGTTTTATATGTTTTAGAGCGTTTTATGGATAGAAACCCAGCCAAAGGGGAAAGAGGCTTAATGTTAAGTTTTGGGCCAGGGTTTTCTGCACAGCGTATTTTATTAGAGTGGTAAAATTATAAAAATGAATCAAGAACAAATTATAAAAAACCTGCCCTATCAAAAACCTTTTTTGTTTGTTGATGAACTTACAGAAATTTCAGAAAGTGGTATTTCAGGAAATTACACCTTTAAAGAAAGTGCGTTTTTCTATGAAGGTCATTTTAAGGAAAACCCAATAACACCAGGTGTTATTTTAACGGAAACCATGGCACAAATTGGCGTTGTTTGTTTAGGAATATTTTTGTTGAAAGATAAAATTTCAACAACTACAAAACCACAAATAGCTTTAACATCTAATGTGGTTGATTTCTATTTACCCGTTTTACCAAATGAAAAAGTAACTGTAATTTCAGAAAAAGAATATTTTAGATTTAACAAGTTAAAGTGTCGTGTAAAAATGATAAATTCTAAAAAGGAATTGGTTTGTAGGGGAACTATTTCTGGAATGATTATCGCAAAATAGAGACTGAAATGAATTTATCAGAAGTTAAAAACAGAGTTGTAATTACCGGTTTAGGCGTTGTGGCGCCCAATGGCGTTGGTTTGCCAGCGTTTACAAATGCGATAAAAACAGGAACTTCAGGAATCACCTATCATCAGAATTTAAAAGACAAGGGCTTTTCTTGCTGTATTGGCGGAATTCCAATTATTTCAGAAGAAAAAAAATTAGAATATTTAACACCTTTACAATTGCGCGGGTTTAACAGCACCTCAATTTTATATGGCTGTATGGCTGGAATTGACGCTTGGAAAGACGCCGGTTTTTCTGTAGAAGAAAATTCGGAATTAGATTATGATTCAGGGTTAATTTTTGGAACAGGAACCTCTGGAATAGAAAAGTTAAGAGAGGCTATTTATAAAATAGACGACCAGAATGTAAGACGCTTAGGAAGTACCTCTGTAGTGCAAACAATGGCAAGTGGAATTTCAGCATATTTAGGCGGAATTCTTGGATTTGGGAATCAGGTTACAACAAATTCTTCTGCTTGTACAACAGGTACAGAGGCTTTATTATTGGGTTTTGAGCGCATTAAAAACGGAAAAGCAAAACGAATGTTGGTGGGTAGTTCT
>JBLHGY010000076.1:0-8086 GCA_047616665.1 Polaribacter sp. | reverse complement strand
TCGAAACATCAAATGCTTTACTAAAATTAATAGGAATGATAAAGTTGGCATTGGTACTTTTTATATCGCTTATGCGTTCAAACTCATCTCCAGAACCTACTATAGTATATTGAATTCCGAATTCATCTCCAACCTTATCTGCTCTTAAAGCATCCAATAAATTACCGGTTTCAAAAATTTGGACTAAGTTTTTATTTTCATTTAAAGCTTCTAAAGCCAAATCTGTGTTTTGCATATTGCCATTTGCATACCAAGCAGCATCGTTATAGGTTTGTCTTAACAACGCCATTGCACCCATTCTAGAGCCAGGATACGCTTGTTTAGACAAAGCGCTCTTAGAAAAAGATAAATACTGTGCAGATTTTATATCTAAAACTCTGTATGCATTTGAAACGTTGGGGTTTAATGCAATTAATAATCCATTTCCACGAATAATTCCATCTTGCATGTGCGTATTTACAACTCCGAAACCTGCATTTAAAAGTTCTTTTGCTTTTTTAGTATCAAAAGAAAAATCTCTTATCGGGTCTATATCGGGTCTAATATGATCATTCCAATAATATCCCTCTCGAGAGGCATTATATTGTGCTGTTCTAGAGCTACGAATAGCAGATTTTGGTTTCTTAATTCCAAAATCTGAGTACAAATCTATAAAAGAAGGATACACTGTTTTTCCTAAAAGGTTAACAATTTTTGCTCCTTTAGGAATGTTTACATTTTTACCAACCCGAATTACTTTACCCTCTCTTATAAGTAAAGTTCCTTTTTTAAGCACCTTTTCTGGTGTTACGTAAATAGTAGCATTGGTAAATGCTACTAAAGTGTTTTCTGTAGTTTTTACTCCTGAATCTGTTGGAAAATAATCTTGCGAATGCAAAGAAATTGTCAACAGAAAAAAGCAAAATAAGAGTAGTTTTCTCATAAGTTGTTATAGGGCATTTGATTAGTTATTATAAAGTTAATTAGAACCAATCTGTAAATTGTTAAAAGAAGTTATTTTAACATAATTTTAAGACAACTAGAGATCTTCTAAGCTTTCAAAATAATGGATAAATAAATTTACTACATCGCTGTAGGACGCAATACCTTTATCTTGTTTATTAGCTTTTAAATAGGCGTTATACCCTTTTTTAACAAGTGGCTCAAACGGATTTCTATAGGCTTCCCAAAACTGATAGCTGGCGTTAAAATCTTTTCCTACACCTATATGAACTGTTTTCCAAAGTTCTTTTGTTAGCTTGTGGTCGCGCTTTCTAAGTTCTGAAATACAATATCCAAACGCCATTCGATAGCTGGCATATTTAAAGAAAATGTCGTCATTATAATTTGCTGCTAAAAAACCAACAAAATTAGCTTCATTTTCTGCTGCGAAACCTATTTGGTGTGCCATTTCATGACAAATGGTTGTTGGGTAGCCTGTTTTTGGAATCCGGTCGTTTACCTGAGCTTCACCAGTTAACGGATTCAGATATCCACCGGTTCCGATATAGGTTTGTAGCAAACTCATCAAAGAACTTTTAATAGATTTGTATTGGTATTTTAACTGTGGAAAGTCTTTTTCTAAATGAGTATATCCATCAATTGCTAAACTATACATTTTCTTTTGTGAATACTTGTTTTCTACTTTTTTAGTATCGTTTTTAGTAATTTCTAGTTGATAATAATTTAGTTTTTGAATAATAGTTTCTGTTATTTTTTGAAGTTGTGCTGTGCTATATTCTTTTTGTTGAAATGCTAGATTTTCGACTAAGGGCTTTCTGTAATAGTTCAATCCCCAGAAAAGATAAAAACAAAAATAAATCAAAGATAAAATTGCTGTAAAGTGAATAACTTTTGGAAGAGCACTGCGAAATCTAGCTTGTATTAACCTGTAGATAAAACGAATAAAAATAAATAATAGGAAAGCAATTAATAGATCTCCCACAGAAAAAGGAATCCAACCAAAAATAATTCTTAAAAAAGCAGCGATATTTGGGTAGATTCCGTTTGAATAATAATCTTCTATAATGGCAGGGTTTTTAGCTGCCAATTGCACCAAGATAACCTGTATGGGAAGAAAAATAGTACCTAAAAGATGTTTCTTATTTATTTTCATTCCGATAAAAATAACATTTTAAAATAGAAGTTGACGGGTTATTAACAAGATAATAACAATTTAGTTTACAAAAATTGTTTACAAATTTAAGTGTCGTTTTAATAAAGAGGAACCAAGTAAAAAAGTACATTTGTAATCATGGAGAAAACGAAGGAAATCGGAGGTAAAAAGATAGACAAGAGTAGGATTATTAGTCTTGAGAAAGGAAAAATTCCGCCACAGGCAGTAGAATTAGAAGAAGCTGTCTTGGGTGCAATGATGATTGACAAAAAAGGAATTGATGATGTAATTGATGTCTTAAGTGCCGACGCTTTCTATGACCAAAAACATAACGAGGTCTACGCGGCTATTTATGAATTGTTTCAAAACTCTGAACCAATTGACCTTTTAACGGTTTCTAATCTTTTAAGAAAAAATGGAAAGTTAGACTTTGTAGGAGGCGATTTATATTTGATTCGTTTAACTCAAAAAGTAGCTTCTTCTGCACATATTGAGTTTCATGCTAGAATTATACTTCAAAAATACATTCAACGTAAATTAATCTCTATTTCAAGTGAAATTATAGAAAACGCTTATGACGAGAGTACCGATGTTTTCGAGTTATTAGATGATGCAGAAGCAAAACTTTTTGAGGTTACCCAAGGGAATTTAAAAAAGAGTTCTGAACAAGCAGGTTCTCTTGTAAAACAAGCATTAGCAAAGATTCAAGAAATAGGTAATTCTGAGGGAATGTCTGGTTTGCAAACTGGTTTTACCAAATTAGATGCGTTAACTTCTGGTTGGCAGCCGTCCGATTTAGTGATTATTGCTGCACGTCCTGGTATGGGAAAAACAGCCTTTGTAATTTCGATGGCAAAAAATATGGCAATCGATTTTGGACATGGTGTTGCGGTGTTTTCATTAGAGATGTCTTCTGTGCAGTTAATTACGCGTATGATTTCATCTGAAACGGGTTTGACTTCAGAAAAATTAAGAAAAGGAAACTTAGAACCACATGAATGGGAGCAATTAAATGTAAAGGTTAAGAAATTATCTGATGCACCTATTTTTATTGATGATACGCCATCTCTTTCTGTGTTCGATTTACGAGCAAAAGCAAGACGTTTGGTTTCGCAACACGGCGTAAAAATTATTGTAATTGATTATTTACAGTTAATGACTGCAGGAGGAAAGGCAGGAGGAAATCGTGAACAAGAAATCTCTATGATTTCTAGGAATTTAAAAGCATTGGCAAAAGAGTTAGAGGTTCCTGTAATTGCACTTTCTCAATTATCTCGTGCAGTAGAAACGCGTGGAGGTAGCAAAAGACCTTTACTTTCAGATTTACGTGAATCTGGTGCAATTGAGCAAGATGCAGATATTGTAAGTTTTATTTTTAGACCAGAATACTACGGAATGACAGAATGGGATGATGATGAACACACGCCATGTGAGGGGCAAGGAGAATTTATTGTTGCAAAACATAGAAATGGTGGTTTAGATAATATTCGATTAAAGTTTACAGGGCATTTAGCAAAATTCTCGGATTTAGAAGAAGGCTTTAGCTCAGAATTTCAATCCTCTATGAATGCAGATTTTCCGGATGATGTTTTTCCAGATCAAAGAATTGAGCCGAAAGATGCTTTTGGTGATGATGGTGTTCCTTTTTAAATAGGAATGAATTTATAAAATGATAGAAATACACAATTGCCTCAAAGTAATTGTGTATTTTAGATTTAGATATGAAAAAACTCCTTCACGTACTAATATTCCTCTTCATCTCAAACTCAATTTGGGCATCTTTTATATACGTTCCAATGAGTAATGACAATCAGAAAAATCATTTAAAAGCATATGGTATTGTCTATTTTGCTTTAGAAGTAGATATAAAATCGAAATGGTTGTTAAATTATGATGGAGGCGCATTTTTAATAGAAAATAATAAATTAATACAAAAGGAATGTAAAATTCGTGGTGTTTCGTATCAAATAATTTCAGATGCAAAAGCGCAATTAATATTGCAGGAAATTGCTGCACCCTCTTCAAATCAAGATGCAGTAACGCTAGAGAAAGCACCAAAAATAGCAGTCTATTCTCCAAAGGATAAAATGCCTTGGGATGATGCTGTGACAATGGTGTTAACGTACGCAGAAATTCCGTTTGATGTTATTTATGACAAAGAAGTTTTAGAAGATAAACTACTAATATATGAATGGTTGCATTTGCATCATGAAGATTTTACAGGACAATATGGTCGATTTTATGGCGCATTTAGAACTGCACCTTGGTATGTAGAGAGCAAACTAAGGTCTGAAAAATTAGCAACAGAATTGGGGTACAATAAAGTATCACAAGAAAAATTAGCAGTTGCGAAAAAAATTAGAGACTATGTAATTGGGGGTGGTTTTATGTTTGCTATGTGTTCTGCAACAGATAGTTTTGACATTGCTTTATCTGCAGAGGGTATTGATATTGCAGAAGCAATGTTCGATGGAGATGCAACAACTATAAACTATCAATCACAGATAAACTTTAATAAAACATTCGCTTTTAAAAATTATCAATTGATTAGAAACCCCGCTACATATGAGTTTTCAACAATAGATATGACAAGAAAACGAAAAATACCTAAAACGTCAGATTACTTTTCTTTAGTAGCGTTTTCTGCAAAATGGGATCCTGTACCCACCATGTTAACTCAAAATCATACTACTTTAGTAAAAGGTTTTATGGGGCAAACAACCTCTTTTGATAGAAGCACAGTAAAAAGTAATGTTTTGGTTTTAGGAGAAAATCAAGTGAATAGAGAAGCGCGTTACATTCATGGCACTAAAGGAAAAGGAATGTTTACGTTTTATGGTGGCCATGACCCTGAAGATTATACGCACAGAGTTGGTGATCCAAAAACGGAGTTAGACCTGCACCCAACCTCACCAGGGTATCGTTTAATATTAAATAATGTGCTATTTCCAGCTGCCAAGAAAAAGAAACAAAAGACATAGTAACAACTCTGTTAATAAAAGATAAATAAATATAGTAGAAAACAAATACAAAAGCATTCACTTTTGTATTTTTGCCTTTATAAAATTAAAATAACAAAATGCCAACAACACAAAAATTACAAGATTTTACGCAACAGGTTCGTAGAGACATTTTAAGAATGGTGCACAAAGTAAATTCTGGACATCCAGGAGGGTCTTTAGGATGTGCTGAGTTTATTACTTGTTTATATCAAGAAGTAATGGAATATTCTACTGAGTTTTCTATGGATGGAAATAACGAGGATGTATTCTTTTTATCAAACGGACATATATCTCCTGTTTTTTACAGTGTTTTGGCTCATAGTGGCTTTTTTCCTGTAGCAGAATTAGCAACGTTTAGATTGTTAGATTCTAGATTACAAGGACACCCAACAACGCATGAAGGTTTGCCTGGAGTAAGAATTGCTTCTGGTTCTTTAGGACAAGGAATGTCTGTAGGTTTGGGAACAGCACAAGCTAAAAAATTAAATGGAGACAATAAAATAGTATATACTTTGCATGGTGATGGAGAATTGCAAGAAGGGCAAAACTGGGAAGCAATTATGTATGCATCAGCAAAAAATGTTGATAATTTAATTGCAACAATAGATTTAAACGGAAAGCAGATTGATGGTGCTACAGATGATGTGCTACCCATGGGAAGTATTAGAGCAAAATTTGAAGCTTTTGGTTGGGACGTTTTAGATGTAGAAAAAGGAAATGACATTGATGCAGTGTTAGCGGGACTCGCGAAAGCGAAATCATTAACAGGAAAAGGAAAGCCTGTTTGTATTTTATTACATACAGAAATGGGCAACGGTGTAGATTTTATGATGCATACACACGCATGGCACGGAAAGGCGCCAAGTGATGTTCAGTTAGAAAGCGCTTTATCTCAAAACCCTGTAACTTTAGGAGATTATTAAAAAGTACTTGAAAATTTATAGATTAAAAAAAGCTTTTCAATTTAATTGAAAAGCTTTTTTTATGCTTTTATTTTGAGTTAAATTGTAAGAATACTTTTATATTTACCACTAAGCAAGTAGACGTTTAATTTTTTTATTTTTTCAATCTCTAAATAATTTAATATTTAAATAATTGCATGAAAATAGGTATTGTATGTTATCCAACATTTGGCGGAAGTGGAGTAGTAGCAACAGAGTTAGGAATGGCTTTGGCAGATAAGGGGCATGAAGTTCATTTTATTACATATAACCAGCCAGTTCGTTTAGACTTTTTATCTCATAATCTACATTTTCATCAAGTTGTAATTGAAGAGTACCCACTTTTTGAATATCAGCCTTATGAATTGGCGCTTTCTACAAAAATGGTTGAAGTTGTTAGAAAATATAGCTTAGAAGTATTGCACGTGCATTACGCCATACCGCATGCGTATGCCGCATATATGGCAAAGCAAATGTTAAAAGAGAAGGGTTTAGATGTAAGAGTAGTAACTACATTGCACGGCACAGACATTACTTTAGTTGGCAGTCACCCAACCTATAAATCTGCTGTAGAATTTAGTATAAATAACTCCGATGTTGTAACCGTAGTTTCAAATAACTTAAAAGAGACTACTAATAAGTTGTTTAATATTACAAAAGATATTAAAGTAATCTATAATTTTATTGATGCAAAAAAATACGACAATGCGCACAAAGAAGAATGTAAACGAATAGCATTGGCAAAACCGAATGAAAGAATTTTTACACACGTAAGTAACTTTAGACCTGTAAAAAGGGTAGAAGACGTAGTAAAAATTTTTAGTGCAGTAAGAAAAGAAATTCCTGCTAAATTATTAATGATTGGTGAAGGACCAGAGAGGGCAAAAGCAGAAAACTTGGTAAAAGAATTAAACTTAGTTGATGATGTTTTCTTTCTAGGAAACAGTACAGAAGTTGCTAAGATATTATGTTATACAGATGTTTTTCTATTACCATCTCAAACAGAAAGTTTTGGTTTGGCAGCATTAGAGGCAATGGCAGCAGGGAGTGCGGTAATTTCTACAAATACAGGAGGTTTGCCAGAGGTAAATATTCATGGAAAAACAGGCTTCTTAAGTAATTTAGGGGATGTTGCAGACATGGCTAAAAATGCAATTTCGATTGCAAAAGAAGCTGCTACTTTAGAAGTATTTAAGCAAAATGCAAAAAAACATACCAAACAATTTACATTAGAAAGTATATTACCTGTCTATGAAGAAATTTATAGATCTTGTTATAAAAGTAAAGTACAGTAAAAAAGCGCAAACAAATGTTTGCGCTTTTTTATTTAACATTTATAATTCTAAAAATATTACTTAGTAAATCTAAAATAGAAATCATTATTACATTTTGAATAAGAAATAAGAATGTTTCTAAAAATTTGAAACAATATACAATTTAGGTCACTTATTTTTTTATCTTTCAGCATCTAAATAAATCCAATAATTTAATGAAGAAATTAGCACTACACTGGAAAATTTTAATAGGAATGGCATTAGGTATTGCTTTTGGTTTTATCATGAATACTGTTGATGGAGGAAAAGACTTTGTAACAGACTGGGTGAAACCATTTGGAACCATATTTATCAACCTTTTAAAATTAATTGCAGTTCCATTAATATTGGCTTCATTAATTAAAGGAATTTCAGATTTAAAAGACATTTCTAAAATTAAGAAAATGGGTGCAAAAACCATTATGATATATGTGGGAACTACTTTAGTAGCTATTTTTATAGGTTTGGCAATTGTAAATATTGTGAAACCGGGTGAAGGAATGTCTGCAGACACCATTGAGAAAATTAAAGTTAAGTACGAAACAAATGCAGGGGTAACAGATAAATTAGTGAAAGCATCTGCTCAGAAAGATGCAGGGCCACTACAAGCTTTAGTAGATATTTTTCCAAGTAATATTTTTCAGTCTTTTGTAGATGCAAGTATGCTTCAGATTATCTTTTTTGCGATGTTTGTTGGTATTTCTCTATTATTAATTCCAGAGAAAAAGGCAAAAC
>JBLHGY010000075.1:0-8127 GCA_047616665.1 Polaribacter sp. | reverse complement strand
GTTGTTAGTAATTAAACAAGCAACGTATTTAATATTATTATTATGAATAAAGGTACCGTAAAATTTTTCAATGAATCTAAAGGATTCGGATTTATTACTGAAGAAGGAAACAACAAAGAACATTTTGTGCATGTGTCAGGATTAGTTGACGAAATTCGTGAAAACGATGAAGTTGAGTTTGACTTACAAGATGGTAAAAAAGGATTAAACGCAGTAAACGTAAGAGTTATATAATTATATATATATTACTAGTTAATTTTTTATCCAAAAGCCTATCAATAATTGATAGGCTTTTTTTTTATTAAACATACTTATGATAGACGGAAGACAAAGGAAAAACATAGAAATAGGTTTATTTGTAGAAATAGTTCAGAAACAAAATCAAAGATCTGGTGAACTTAATCAAGGTAAGGTGAGTAAAATTCTCACAAAATCGGTAAACCATCCTTATGGAATTAAGGTACAGTTAGAATCTGGTCTAGTTGGTAGGGTTCAAAATGTTATTGAATAAACTATTTTAAAGGGATTTTAACCTCATATAATCTTCTACTCTTGTTGTTTAATTTATGCTCCCTTAGCCAAGGATTGTGAATTTTAAGTTCTTTATAATTCATACCAAACTCTTTGGCAAATAGCGTTAGATTAGAAATGGCCGTGTCAACTTTTACTAGCCTAGTCTCCTTTCGTGTGTATAAGTCTTCTTTATCAAAAATAAAACCATATTTTTTTGGATTTGTTATAATTTCCTTTAAAGCTAATATCCTAAAAATATACCTTTCTGTTTCATCTGGTAATTTAACATCATAATAGTTATTTACCTCTTGTGCTTCTAATCTTCTAGAAACTCCGCGATTCCCTGCATTATAAGCGGCTGCAGCTAAGGTCCAAGAACCTAATTTTTCTTTTGCTTTGATTAAATATTCTGCCGCAACTTTAGTAGATTTTTCAATATTATAACGTTCATCTACATTTTCATTTATTTCTAAACCATATTCTTTTCCAGTAGTGCGCATAAAGTGCCAAATTCCTGCTGCACCCGCTGATGATGTTTCATCTGTAAAACCACTTTCAGCTAAGGCTAAAAATTTAAAATCGTCAGGTAAATTATATTTGGCTAACAAAGGTTCTAGAATAGGAAAGTATCTATTTACTCTTTTAAGAAGTAAAATTCCGTTAGATTGCCAATAGGTATTTACCAACAACTCTCTTTCCATTCTTTCTTTAACATCGTTAATTTCTACAGGTACTCTTTCTCCTGCCAAATTAAGTCCGCTCGGAAGTTTTAAAGCTTTTATTTTATATCCTTTATGTGTTTGTAATTCTGGATTTGGTGCTGTTTTATGGATCGCATTATAAAAAATAATGGTTATAATGCTAATACTTAGAAGAGAAATAATACGCTGAGCTAATTTCATATTTACAATTTAGATACGTTAAAAGTATGAAATCATCGTTGCACTAACAAGTTAAAACGGTATCAATAATTTTAGATATTTTTTTAGCTTTTGTTAACACCATAATATGAGTTCCTCCTTTAACCTGAATAGAATTTTGAATATTTTTAATAGGAAAAACAGCATCGTTTGTACCATGAATATGAACAATGTTTTTTATTGGTATTGTTTGTTGCCACTTTATAATACTAGCAATAGACCATTGTAAATATTCTTTGCTTCTAACTGAAAGGTACTTTTTATATAGATCTGCTCTTTTTTTTAACCCTTTTCCTATGAAAAACCCTAAATAATCTTCAAAGTTTTCGATTACTTTAGTTGGAAAAACTTTATATATTTTCGTTAATTTAGCAAGTTTAAATCTCTTCGGAAGCTCCTCGTGGTGCTTAACACTAGAAATGATAATAACTTTTTTAGGATGCACATAACTTGCTAATTCTTGCACTATAATTCCGCCAAAAGAAACACCAATTAATACAGGATTTTTTTCCTTGATTTGCGCACTTAAACGGCATGCATAACTACCAATATCTTCTTCAGAGCTTTGTGGTGCAATCCAATTTAGATAATGAAGTGTATATCTATCTAGATCAAACGCTAGGTTCTCAAATATTTTTGGGCTTGCGGCTAAACCTGGCATAAAATAAATGGGAGTTTTCTCCATTATTTTATTTTTTAAAGGATTTTATTTGTAAAATTTAAACGCACAGAACCATCTTCATCAATTTCTGTTAAAGTAATTTCATGCAGGGTATTTACCAATTCTGGATTCCAGGGTGTTTTTACCTTTACATAATTCTCTGTAAAACCATGAATATAACCTTCTTTATTTTCGCTTTCAAACAGTGCAGTTAAACTGTTTCCTAATTGAGATTCATAAAAAGAACGTCTTTTCTTTGCCGATAGACCGCGTAACATTTTACTACGTTTTGCTCTTACCTTTTTTGGAATAATTCCATTTAAAGCAACAGCTTCTGTATTTGGTCTTTCGGAATAGGTAAAAACATGTAAATAAGAAATATCTAAGTCGTTTAAATAATTATATGTTTCTAAAAAAAGTGCATCTGTTTCTCCAGGGAAACCAACAATAACATCTACACCAATGCAAGCATTTGGCATGGTTTCTTTAATTCTAGAGACTCTATTTGTATAGGTGTCTTTCAAATACCTACGTTTCATTTTTTTAAGTAGTTCATCTGAACCCGATTGCAAAGGAATGTGAAAGTGGGGCACAAAAGAAGAAGATGTTGATACAAAATCTATCGTTTCATCTTTTAGTAAGTTTGGTTCGATTGATGAAATTCTTAAACGATGAATTCCTTCCACTTTATCCAATTCTTTTACTAAATCTAAAAAGGTATGTTCATGTTTTTTATTACCAAACTCTCCTTTACCATAATCCCCAATATTAACGCCGGTTAAAACAATTTCTTTAATTCCTTTAGAAGAAATTTCTTTAGCGTTATCTAATACATTTTGTACGGTATCTGATCTAGAAATTCCCCTAGCTAAAGGAATTGTGCAATATGTACATTTATAATCGCAGCCATCTTGTACTTTTAAAAATGCACGTGTTCTGTCTCCAATAGAATACGAACCTACATAAAAATCTGCATCAGAAATTTCACAAGAATGAACTTCGCCTAAATTGTTTTTGGTTAAATCGTTGATATAAGAAGTAACATTAAATTTTTCTGTAGCACCTAAAACTAAATCTACACCGTCTACAGCAGCTAATTCTTCTGGCTTTAATTGGGCATAACAACCAATTGCAATTAAAAAAGCTTCATCATTTTGTTTTAAAGCATTTTTAACAATTGACTTAAAGCGTTTATCTGCATTGTCTGTTACAGAGCATGTATTTATAACATATATATCTGCTTTCTCTTCAAATTCTACACGCTCAAAACCTTCGCTAGTAAAAGTTCTAGCAATAGTAGATGTTTCTGAAAAGTTTAATTTGCATCCTAAAGTATAGAAAGCAACTTTTTTTTCTGCATTCATTTTGTTATTTTTAACAAACGTAAAATTACAATATTATTCATAGTTTTTGAAGCAGATAGATTACTTATTAGAAAATTATATTGAAAGTTACAAGTTTACTGTTTTATTATAATTCTAGGAATATTTCTGTTATGTCAGCAGATTTTAAAGCGCTCTTATTCTTCAAAATCTAATCAAACTTTTTAAATAGGTTACTCAAATAGCTTTAAGCAGTTATTAGTTAAAGAAATTACCAATTAATTCTTGCTTGAATAGGGTAGTGGTCTGAATATTTTTCTAAATAATTTGAAAATTGATTTATAATTGCATTTTCATCAGTTAAGATAAAATCTATTCTCATTGGAAACCAATAATTATATGTTTGTCCAAAACCCTTTCCAGCTTCAATAAAGGCATCTTTTTTGTTGGTCGAAATTTTAGTATACATCCAAGAGTAAGGGGTGTTATTAAAATCTCCACATACTATTTTTTTACCTGTCCATTTTTTCTCATGCTTTAAAAATACTTCAGCTTGTACAGCTTGTTTTTTAAAGGATTGCGAGACTCTTTGTATTAATTTCCCTGAATCCTTCTCGCCAAAGTTCTCTTGATTGGGTTTTATCTTTAAGGATTCAAAATGTGTATTGTAAATTCTAATGGTATCTTTCTCTTTCAAGATGTCAGCGAAAATAATATTGTTCCCAGTATTTTCTAAATTAAGAGAACCAGCATTCAATATTTTAAATTTTGAATAAATTGCCATTCCGTATTTACTAATTTTTGATCTGAATTTGACATATTTATAAGGAAAGTAGAATTGCACTTTTTTAGATTTATAATATTCTTGTATCACTAAAATATCAGGATTTTTTTCTGCTATAAAGTCATAACCATTTTGTTTTTTTTCAATTGCTTTGTTGTTCGAAAATAAATCAAATGTTTTTACATTGTAGCTCATCACTTTTAAATCGGAATTTAAAGAGGAAGTAGTATTAGATATTTTATAAAATGGAGGAGCAAAGAACCATCCAATGCCTAAAATAATAAAAGATAAAAGAAACTGTTTCTTTAGTTTAAGTAACCAATAAATTGTAAAAACAAAATTCATGATTAATAAAACAGGTACAAAAAGACTTAAAATAGCAAATACAGGAATTATTACTGGAGAGATATAAGGTAATAAAAACGAAAGTAATAGAAAAGTAGCAAATAAGGTATTTGCTAAGTATAATATCTTGTCTAAAAAAGATAGATTTTTCATTTATCTTTTACCTTGTTTAAACAAAAATTCTTTTTCAGTTTTGGTAAGTGTATCATATCCCGATTTACTAATCTTATCTAAAATAACGTCTATTTGTTTTTGACTGCTATTCTTTACTATATTTTGTTTTCTTTTTGCAGATTTATGAACGGTTTTTAAAGGTTTTTCTTTTCTTTTGAAAAAAGAGGAAAATAGGGTTGATATATTTGTTTTCTTATTACTTGCTTGTTGGACATATAAATAACCGAATAAACTTCCTCCTAAATGAGAAAAACTACCTCCAGCATTTGTACCAATAAGACCTACTACATCAAAAGCTAACCAAATTGCTGCCAAGTGCCAAAACTTTACAAAACCTATAAACCTAATTTTTATCTGATAATGGGGCATATAGGTTGCAATGCCAATAAATATCGCAGAAATTCCAGCAGATGCGCCTACTAAAGTAGTATTTCTTCCTTCAAATAAAGGAAAGTAATTTTGACTAATTACATAGAGAAATCCTCCAAATAAGGTCCCTAAAATATAGAAAGTTAGTGCTTGTTTCTCTGTAAAATATTGAATAAAAAGATTTCCAATAAAATACAAGGTAATCATGTTAAAAATTAGATGAATGAAATCTGCATGTAAAAAACCATAAGAAATTATAGACCACGGTTTTGTCAGGAAGGCATCTAAATTATTATCTAAAGAAAACCATGCTACTAAAAAGTTTTGCTCACCTTTATACAGTCCTTGGAATACGGTAATTAATAGCGTAAGCAAAAATATCGCAATATTTAGATATATTAATTTTTCAATTATTGTACCTGTTTTATACTTGTTTTTTAGTGTGTTTATAAAACTCATTATGTAGTTTTAAATTGATTTTTTTTCCAGGAATAAGCAATAATAAATCCAATTAAAGCACCACCGATATGTGCAAAATGAGCAATATTACCAACGGAGTATTTTGTCATTCCAAAAAACAAATCACCAAAGATCATTACCGGAATAAAATATTTTGCTGCTATAGGAATCGGCAAAAATATCAAAGCTAACTTTGCATCTTTAAAATACAAACCAAATGCAGCTAAAACACCGTAAACTGCCCCAGAAGCACCTACGGCAGGAGTATTGTATAATTGATTCATTGTTTGTAAATCTTTATTTTGATACATTTTAGTAGGATTCATCAATTCTAATATTTCATTTTGAGAAATTCCTGAAGTTACTAAAGTTTCTAAAGCTGCATTAAATTGATAATAGTTGACCAATGTGTAAATTATTCCTGCACCAAGTCCAGCAGAAAAGTAAAAGAATAAGAATTTTTTTCTTCCCCACATTTGCTCCAAAGGAGTTCCGAACGCCCATAAACCATACATGTTAAATAAAATATGAGAGAAGCTAGCGTGCATAAACATGTGCGTAATATATTGCCAGAACCCAAAATGTTCATTTTCTGGAAAATGCAATGCTAACATATTTGTAAAATCTAATTGTAACAATTGCGGAGCTACAAATAAAATTACATTTATTATTATGAGGTGTTTAATACCGTCTGTAAGTTTATTCATAATTAACTATTAAATAAATTATCTATTTGGTTTAACGTTAGAGTTTTAAAAGTTGCTTTTCCAAATGGTGAAATAGTAGGTTCTTTGCACGAAAACAAGTTATTTACTAAACTTTCTTGTTCTTTTTCAGAAAGCAAGGTTCCTGTTTTTATACTTAATGTTTTTGCAAATGATTTTGCCATCACATCAAAATGACTAAAGCTTGCATCTGGTACTTCTAAATTAATATCGTTTAATAACGCTTCTAAAATAATGGTAATTTTACTTTCTGTTACAGAAACCGGAATTCCTTTTATAGTAACGCTGTCTTTCGTGAACTGATCAAAAGAAAAACCAGCATTTTCTAATTCTGATTTTATGGTATAAATCATCTCTATTTCCGAAGAAGAAAAAGAGATTTTCACAGGAAATAATAATTGTTGACTATTTGCTTCTCTGATAGTAATACTCTCTAAAAACTCTTCATATAAAACTCTTTGGTGCGCTAAAGATTGGTTGATTAAAACGACCCCTGATTTTATTAAAGACAATACATACTTGCGTTGAATTTGAAATGTTTTTTGTGTTTTTTCTTCTTGATGATGTTCAAATAAACTTTCGTTTTGTTGCGCATCAGTTGTGTTTACAGAGGTATAAAGAGATTCCCAACTTTGTGTTTCTTTCTCTCTTTTAAAAGGAAAATTAATGGCCTTTTGTTGTTCTTCTTTAAACGGATTAAAATCTGGGTCTACTGAAATTTTAGGCACAGATCCTGAGGTACTACCGCCTTTAAAATGATAGGGTGTATCAAGCCCAGCATCTCTGTTAAAATCTAAAACAGGTGCAACATTATATTGCCCTAAACTGTGTTTTACGGTAGCGCGTAACATGGCGTATAAAGCTTTTTCATTATCAAACTTTATTTCTGTTTTTGTTGGGTGTATGTTGATGTCTATGGTGTTTGCGGGTACTGTTAAGTATAAGAAATAAGATGGATGCGCACCTTGTTCCAGCAGACCGTCAAATGCATTTACCACTGCATGATTTAAATAAGAGCTTTTTATAAATCTATCATTCACAAAAAAGAATTGTTCACCCCGTTTTCTTTTAGAAAACTCTGGTTTTGCCACAAAACCTTGAATAGTAACAATATCTGTTTTCTCATCAATAGGAACTAATTTTTCATTCATTTTAGTGCCAAATACAGCTACAATACGCTGACGAAGATTCCCTGCTTTTAAATGATATACTTCGTTATTATTATGATGTAATAAAAAAGAAATATCTGGGTGCGCTAAGGCAACACGTTGAAATTCATCTATAATATGCCGTGTTTCTACGGTATCTGATTTTAAAAAGTTTCTTCTTGCAGGAATGTTGTAAAATAAATTTTTAACAGCTAAGCTAGTTCCTTCTCCGGTTGAAATAAAATCTTGTGAAATTATTTTACTCCCCTCAATTTTAATGCTAGTTCCTAACTCTTCGTTTACTGGTTTTGTTTTTAATTCTACATGCGCAATAGCCGCAATAGAAGCTAAGGCTTCTCCTCTAAAGCCTTTTGTACTTAAATTAAACAAGTCCTCTGCTTTCTGAATTTTAGAAGTAGCATGGCGCTCAAAACTCATCCTAGCGTCTGTCGTGCTCATTCCTTTGCCATCATCAATTACTTGAATAAGCGTTTTTCCAGCATCTTTAAGTAATAATTTTATATTGGTAGCACCAGCATCTATTGCGTTTTCCAATAACTCCTTTACTACAGAGGCAGGTCGTTGAACTACTTCTCCTGCAGCAATTTGGTTCGCAACATGATCTGGTAAAAGTTGAATTATATCAGACATTAATTCGTTATAAATATGGATAAATCGAAATCTATAATGTAAAGAAAAATTAAAAC
>JBLHGY010000074.1:0-8174 GCA_047616665.1 Polaribacter sp. | reverse complement strand
AAGATGTCCATTTTGCAGATATTGCAGAAGTATTAGATGAGGTTAGTTTTGACGAGGCTATTTATATTATAAAACTTTTAGATAGCGAAAAAACATCAGAAATTCTTACAGAGTTAGATGAAGATACTCGAGAAAAGATTCTAGAAAATTTCTCAGCAAAAGAAATTGCAAATGAAGTTGGAGAAATGGATTCTGATGATGCTGCCGATATTATTGGTGAACTTTCAGAAGAACGCCAAAAACGCGTAATTAATGAACTTGAAGACACTGAACTAGCAGAAGATATTAAAGAGTTGTTGTCTTATGGAGACGATACTGCAGGTTCTTTAATGGCAAAAGAACTAGTAAAGGTGTACGAAACTTGGACGGTTGCCGGCTGTATGCGCAGGATAAGAGGGCAGGCCCAAGAGGTTACAAGAGTACACTCTATTTACGTTGTAGATAAGGAAGATAAATTAGTTGGTAGGTTGTCTTTAAAAGATTTAATTGTTGCCAAATCAGAGCAGAAAATTGCAGATATTTCTAAGGCTAAAGTAGATGCTGTAAATGTAAACGAAGATGATGAAACCGTTGCTAGAATCATGTTAAAATACGATTTAGAAGCAATACCCGTAGTAGATGATAATAATGTTTTGTTGGGTAGAATTACAATTGATGATGTTGTTGATCTTTTAAAAGAAGAAGCCGACAAAGATTATCAAATGGCTGCTGGTTTAACGCAAGATGTAGATTCAGATGACAGTATCTTTGAATTGACAAAGGCGCGTTTACCATGGTTATTCTTAGGTTTAATTGGTGGTGTTGGTGCTTTTATAATTATGGAAGGGTTTCAAGATGTATTTAGTACGTATGCTTCTTTATTCTTTTTCACTCCCTTAATTGCGGCAATGGCTGGTAATGTTGGCGTACAATCTTCTGCAATTATTGTGCAGGGTTTAGCAAATGATGATGTAAAGGGAAGTATTAATAGTAGGCTATTAAAAGAAATGCTATTAGCGGCTTTGAATGGGGTTATTTTAGCCCTTTTCTTGTTTCTTTTTGTGTGGGTTTATGAAGGTAAAATAGACCTGGCACTAGCAATATCTGTGTCTTTAGTGGTTGTTATTATTATTGCAGGATTAATTGGTACTTTTGTGCCCTTATTTTTAAATAAAAGAGGTATTGACCCTGCAATTGCAACGGGACCTTTTATTACCACCTCTAATGATATTTTTGGAATATTAATCTACTTTATGATTGCTAAAATGATTTTAGGAGTGTAAAAACCTTCCTAAATTAATAGAAAGGTTATTATCTTTTTCTTTGACTTTTTGTAAAATAAGGCCTCGAACTTATTATGCAATGGTCCCACCCAATCTATTTTTTATAGCAATATAATTATAGATATTACAAATTTAAAGTGAAAGAGTTAGAAAATAGCGCGGTAAAACGTAATTAAAAGCGCAGATTACCGCAACACGAAAATTAATCTATAAGCCCAAGTTCTTTTGCTTTTAATATTAAGTCTGTATTGTTAATAGCGTTTAAATCTATTCTTAAGTTGGCTAATTTTGTTTCGATAGATCTTAGTTTAATTTTATTTCCATTATTCTTTACAATAATACCTTCTAGATTGGATATTTTAGGATGATTTGGTAGCTCCTTTAAAATCTGAAGCGACATGTCATCTATTTTAATTTGAGTAATCTTTCTACGTATTATTTTCTGATGAATTATGTGAGAATAATAATATTCATTTTTTAACATTTTTTGGATAGCAAAACCTATTTCTGCAGCCTCACAATTGCTTTTCAATAAATAAGCATTCGGTTTTAAGTTACTAATTACGCTATACACTCGATTTGTTTCTGTATGCCCCGTAATTACCGCAACTTTAATTTGTATCTCATTTACTCTAATTGCTTTTATCAAAGCTTCACCACTATTTAATATTGTTTCTTTTGTGCTGTTATCAAAACTTAAATCTGTAAATACAACTTGAAAAGGAGCATTCTTTTCACTCGCCTTTATCAAGTGAAGAGCATCATCACAATCCGAAGTAGTAACCACCTCAAAATCGCCCACTTCTTCTAAAGAACAGAGCAGACCTTGTATTATTAATTGATGATCATCAACAATTAAAATTTTAATTTTATCTGCCATTTTTAGGGGTTTTTATATTTAACCTGAAAGTATAACTTTAAAAATTAATACACCTCTTTTATTGTAGTTTCTTAAATAAATCCCATAAAACAATACCTGTAGTTACAGAAATATTTAAGGAATGTTTCGTGCCTAATTGTGGAATTTCAATACAGAAGTCTGAAGCATTCACAACTTCCTGTTGCACTCCTTTTACTTCATTTCCCATTACAATTGCATACTTCTCGCTATTTTTAGGAAAAAAGGTATTTAGTTTGGTGCTATTTTCTGCTTGTTCAATAGCTAGTATTTTAATATTTTCTCTTTTTAATGTTTCAACTAAACGAAGCGTGTCCTCAACATATTCCCAAGTTACAGATTCGGTTGCACCTAAAGCTGTTTTATGAATTTCTTTATTTGGCGGAGTTGCACAAATGCCACATAAATATATTTTTTCTATCAAAAAAGCATCGCTAGTTCTAAAAACAGAACCAATATTATTTAAGCTTCTTATATTATCTAAAACTACAATAATTGGTGTTTTCTCAACGGCTTTAAAAGCATCTACTGTAATTCTACCTAACTCGTTATTCTTTAATTTTCGCATACTTTGTGGATAAGTTCACTATAAACTGCTACTGAATACTGGTTACTAATTTTTATATTCGCAAAACTAACTTTAATTTTCTAAACACTTGACAAAACAGAAACCAAAAAAAGTAACTCCTTTAATGAAGCAATACAATGCCATCAAAACAAAATATCCTGATGCAATGTTGCTTTTTCGTGTGGGAGATTTTTACGAAACTTTTGGTGAAGACGCTAAAAAAGCAGCTGGTGTTTTAGGAATTACATTAACAAAACGTGGTGCAGGAAGTGAGACAGAAACAGCGTTAGCAGGGTTTCCACATCATTCCTTAAACACCTATTTACCAAAGTTGGTAAAAGCTGGTATGCGGGTAGCTATTTGCGATCAACTAGAAGATCCTAAAATGACTAAAACCATTGTAAAGCGTGGTGTTACGGAATTAATTACGCCTGGTGTGTCTTTAAATGATGAAGTTTTACAAAGCAAAACCAACAACTTTTTAGCAGCGGTTCATTTTGATAAAAAACAACTTGGAATTTCGTTTTTAGATGTCTCTACAGGTGAGTATTTGGTGTCGCAAGGAAATGCGGAATACATCGACAAATTGTTGCAGAACTTTAACCCGAGCGAAGTTTTAGTTCAAAAACAACACAAGCAACAGTTTTTAGAACTTTTTGAAAACCGATATTACACCTTTTATTTAGATGATTGGGTTTTTCAAAAGGAGTACGCTCATGATACTTTACAAAATCATTTTGAAGTAAAAAGCTTAAAGGGTTTTGGAGTTCATGAAGTAAAAAACGGAATTATAGCTGCCGGTGCCGTTATGTATTACCTATCAGAAACGCAACACAATCAACTAAAACACATACAGGTTATTAGTAGAATTGCCGAAGATAATTATGTTTGGATGGATCGTTTTACTGTACGTAATCTAGAGTTATACAGCTCTAATTCTTTAAATGCTGTTACACTTTTAGATGTTATCGATAAAACCATTTCGCCCATGGGAGGAAGACTACTAAAGCGATGGTTGGCGCTTCCTTTAAAAAATATAAACGATATTCAAAATCGTCATGAATTGGTAAAGTATTTTATAGACTCCAATGACTTTTCAGAAACAGTAAGCTATCAAATAAAACAAATATCAGACTTAGAAAGGTTGATTTCTAAAGTTGCCACGGCAAAAGCTTCACCAAGAGAAATTGTCTTATTAAAAGATTCTTTAAAGGCTATTTTACCTATAAAATCAGCTGCAGAAAACAGCAAAAACCCTACTGTAAAAGCTCTTGGAAATCAGTTACACAAAGGAACTGATTTAATTGCTAAAATCTCTGAAACTTTATTTGATCATGCGCCAGTAAATATTAATAAGGGAAATGCAATTGCCACAGGGGTACATCAAGAATTAGACGATTTACGTGCCATTTCTAATTCTGGAAAACAGTATTTAGACGATATGCTAGCGCGCGAAACAGAGCGCACGGGAATCTCAAGTTTAAAAATTTCATTCAATAATGTTTTTGGCTATTTTATTGAAGTTAGAAACTCTCAGAAAGACAAAGTTCCTGAAGAATGGGTTCGGAAACAAACACTCGTAAATGCAGAGCGTTATATTACCGAAGAACTTAAAGAATACGAAACAAAAATATTAGGTGCTGAAGAAAAAATTCAAAAATTAGAGCAAGAAATATTTTCTAAATTATTACAATATATAATTCAATTTGTACAAATTGTGCAAGAAAATGCACAAATAATTGCAAAAATTGACTGTTTATTATCTTTTTCGGTTTTAGCAATAGACAACAATTATGTGCGTCCTGTTATGGATGAAAGTACCGATTTAGAAATTAAAAATGGGCGACATCCAGTAATTGAAAAACAGCTCCCAATAGATCAAGCTTATATTGCAAATGATTTAGTACTAAATAGAAATCAGCAACAAATAATTATGATTACCGGGCCCAACATGTCTGGTAAATCGGCTATTTTAAGACAAACGGCACTCATTGTTTTATTGGCGCAAATGGGTAGCTATGTGCCCGCACAAAACGCAAAAATTGGTATTATAGACAAGATTTTTACACGTGTTGGAGCTAGTGATAATATTTCCATGGGAGAATCTACTTTTATGGTAGAAATGAATGAAACCGCTTCTATTCTAAATAATGTTTCAGAAAGAAGTTTAATTCTTTTAGATGAAATAGGGCGAGGAACTTCTACCTATGATGGAATTTCGATTGCCTGGGCAATTTCTGAATTCTTACACGAACACCCCTCTAAAGCAAAAACATTGTTTGCTACACATTATCACGAACTAAACGAAATGACGGCTACTTTTGAGCGTATTAAAAACTTTAATGTGTCTGTAAAAGAGTTAAAAGACAACATTATTTTCTTGCGTAAATTGGTTTCTGGTGGTTCTAATCATAGTTTTGGAATTCATGTTGCTAAACTAGCCGGAATGCCAAATGTAGTAATTCATAGAGCGAACAAAATACTAGCACAGCTAGAAAAAAACAATAAAAGTACAGCGGTAAAAGACGCTTTAAAGCAAACACAACACGAAGAAATGCAACTTAGCTTTTTTCAACTAGATGACCCTTTGTTAGAAAACATTAAAGAAGAAATTTTAGCGACTAATATTGATACACTTACCCCAATTGAGGCCTTAATGAAATTAAATGAAATTAAGCGAATGTTACTGAAAAAATAACAATCGTTGAAAAGTTTGGTTATTTTAAAAGAAAGTAATGTTAAACAAATAGTAGTTTATTCTTTTTATAAAAATAACTCAGTATATTTGTAGCATGAATAATATATTCTTATTTATTAGTGGTCCAGAAGTTATGATTATTATGTTAATTGTGGTGATGGTCTTTGGTGCAGATAAAATTCCTGAAATTGCTAGAGGTTTAGGTAAAGGAATTCGTCAAGTAAAAGACGCAACTAATGATATTAAAAGGGAAATAAAAGACAGTTCTGATACAACAGGAATGGATACGGACATTGCCAAAGATATTAACAAGGAAATTAGCAGTGCTAAAGACAATATTGAAGATCTTACTGGTCCAATAAAAAGACAATTATAAGATTTCTAAAGTACCCTACTTATTGTTAAGCCATCTCTAATAGGTAGCAAAATCGTTTCTATCCTCGCATCTTCATTCATCATTTTATTATACGTTAAAAGCACTTTTGTATCGGTATCTTTTGGGTCTAATGCCGCAACAACTTTACCGCTCCATAAAACATTATCAGATAGAATAATTCCACCAGAATTCATCTTATTAATAATTAAATGAAAATAATTGATGTAATTAGATTTGTCTGCATCGATAAAAACCAAATCAAATTTTTCATCAATTGTAGGAATAATTTCAATTGCATTACCTACAAACTGAGTTATTTTATTTCTAAATCCAGATTTTTCGAAGTATTTATTTTGAAGCATTTCTAGTTCTTCGTTTTTATCTATCGTAATTATTTTTCCTTCAGAAGACAAACCCTCTGCCAAACACAGTGCAGAATACCCGGTATATGTGCCAATCTCTAAAATGTTTTTAGGTTGAATTATTTTAGTAATCATAGACAATATTCGGCCTTGAAAAGCACCGCTTAGCATTCTTGGGTTTAATACTTTTTGCCAAGTTTCTTTTGTTAACTCTTGCAAGATTTTTGGTTCTTCTTGTGAATGAGCGACAGCGTAATTGTCTATTTTTTCTGGTAGAAAATGCATTCTAATTGAGGTGTTTTTATTCTTTGTTTTTTTTTAACAAGACTTTTAAATCTTTTTTTTCTTTCAAAGATAGGCTGTGTTTTAAATCTTTACAATACTGAGCGTGTCCTTTATATAAACTAGACAGCATTGTGTTTTGTTTTGAATACCTAGCACAAATTCTGCACTTAATAAAATGAATGTTCAACTTTATTAATTCCTTTATAGAAGCTTCACCATATTGGTTTTTATCACAAATAGTCGTGGCTTGGTCGCATGTTATTTTTAAATTTCTAAACATTTCTTAATTGTTAAACCAATTATCTTCCATACATTTTCTCAACTGTGTTCTAGCCCTATGTATTATTACCCATAAATTTGACGAAGTAATACCTAATTCCTTACATATTTCTTCTGTTTCAAATTCCTGCACAGTTTTCATTCTAAAAACCATGGCATACTTTTGTGGTAATTTATCAATACATGCCTCTAGTTGGTATCTTAACTCTTCGTTCTCTATTTGTTTTTCAGATGTATTATCCCAGTTTTGTGGCACACGCTCTTCTAGCCAGCTTCCTTTATTTTCACCATCATCATAAAAATTCATTCGAACTTCAGCCTTTCCTTTTTTAGAATTTGTTTTTCTATAATGATCTATAATTTTTCTTTTTAAAATAGACACCAACCAAGTTCTTTCTGTTGCTTTTCCTTGGAAACTCTTTGCAGATTTAAGTCCAGCTAAAAAAGCTTCTTGAACCAGATCTTTAGCTAAATCTGTGTTATTAACACGAGAAATAGTGAAATTATACAAGTAATCTGCATAATTATCAATCCATTTATTAGGGGTTAGTGCATGTTTTTCTTCTATCATATATTATATAAAGCATCAAATGTAATCTTAATTTGCCGCATTAAAAACTTAGCACTTCCTTGTTCTTCTTTAAAATAAAAAATAAATTAAAGAAATGTGTTAAACTTTATAATTTGTTAGATATCTATTGATATTTCTTACTTTTACCCCATCAAAAATCGATAAAACATGTCTGTAGCTAAAAAAGAATATAAACGCGTTACCGTAAAGTCTCTTGTAGAGATGAAAGCAAACAAAGAGAAAATCTCTATGTTAACCGCCTATGATTTTACAATGGCAAAAATTTTAGACAGATCTGGTGTTGATGTTTTACTTGTAGGTGATTCTGCCTCAAATGTTATGGCAGGTCATGAAACTACATTACCTATTACCTTAGATCAAATGATTTATCACGCAAGTTCTGTGGTTAGAGCTATAGAACGCTGCTTGGTTGTGGTAGATTTACCTTTTGGTAGCTACCAATCTGATCCAAAAGAGGCCTTGCGTTCTGCTATTAGAATTATGAAAGAGTCTGGGGGACATTCAATAAAGTTAGAGGGTGGTAGAGAGGTTAAAGAATCTATAAAAAGAATTTTAAATGCCGGTATTCCAGTAATGGGGCACTTAGGTTTAACCCCACAATCTATTTATAAATTCGGAACTTATACTGTAAGAGCAAAAGAAGAAGAAGAAGCAGAAAAACTAATGGAAGATGCATTAATGCTAGAGAGAATTGGCTGTTTTGGATTGGTATTAGAAAAAGTACCTGCTAAATTAGCAAAAGAAGTTGCAGAAGCAATCTCGATACCTGTTATTGGAATAGGAGCTGGAAACGGAGTAGATGGGCAAGTTTTAGTTACCCATGACATGATTGGAATGACCCACGAATTTAATCC
>JBLHGY010000073.1:0-8213 GCA_047616665.1 Polaribacter sp. | reverse complement strand
TAATATTGTATGTTTTACAAATAATAGAAGCAAGTGTTAATGCACATTTATTGCAATTTAATACAGATGATAATTTGTCTTTTAGACCTACCTTTGTTAACAACCCTATATTATTTAACGCCCCAAAGGTTGGCTTTACATTAAAATATACTTTTTAAAATGAAAATTGCATTATTAGGTTACGGAAGAATGGGAAAAGAAATTGAAAAAATTGCAGTTTCTAGAGGACATGAAATCGTTATAAAAAAAGATATTAATGATACTATCGATATTCATTTAGCAGACGTTGCAATCGATTTTAGTATTCCAACCTCAGCATTTGATAATATTTCTAATTGTATTAAAAATAAAGTTCCAGTAATTTCTGGAACCACCGGTTGGTTGGATAAACACCAAGAAGCTATTGAACTTTGTGAAAAAGAAAAAGGAGCTTTTATTTACGCTTCTAACTTTAGTTTGGGTGTAAATATATTTTTCGAATTGAATAAACAATTGGCTAAGATGATGAACTCTTTAGAAAATTATAACATCTCTATAGAAGAAATTCATCATATGAAAAAATTAGACGCACCAAGCGGAACAGCAATAACCCTAGCTGAAGGAATTATAGAAAATTCTTCAAAAGAAAATTGGGAACTTGGTGAAAATTCTTCAAAAGAAAATATACCAATTGTTGCAAAAAGAATTCCTGAAGTACCCGGAACCCATACTGTTTGGTATGACTCTAAAGTAGATACTATAGAAATTAAACATACAGCGCATAGCAGAAAAGGATTCGCATTGGGTGCCGTTGTTGCTGCAGAATGGATTATTGGTAAAACGGGCGTATTTAGCATGAAAGATGTGTTAAATATCCGTTAAAAAGTGTAACTTTTTCTTTATTTTGCGCCTTATCTAAAACTAAATATAATTCTTGTCATACAAGATTTTAAAATATAATAATTATGAATTTTACT
Source organism: Polaribacter sp. (assembly GCA_047616665.1). GTDB lineage: Bacteria > Bacteroidota > Bacteroidia > Flavobacteriales > Flavobacteriaceae > Polaribacter. Next base: position 7,257 of record JBLHGY010000073.1, on the reverse strand, counting down.
GAATGGTTTCTCTTTTTTCTTGTAATCCAGGTGCTACATTTTTTAGGGACTTGGAAATTGTATGTAAAAGCTGGTAGAAAAGCTTGGGAAGCAGCCATTCCTATTTATAATGGAATTGTTTTAATGCAAATAATTAATAGGCCAAAATGGTGGATTCTCTTACTATTTATTCCGGTTATAAATTTGTTAATGTTTCCGATAATTTGGATTGAAACCATTAGAACATTCGGCTTTCATAAAAAGTTAGATTCCCTTTTAGCAATTGTAACCCTTGGATTTTATGTTTTCTACATTAATTATGCGACAGACACCAAACACATTGCAGGCAGAAGTTTAAAGCCGCGTTCTGAATTTGGTGAATGGGTAAGCTCTATAACCTTTGCAATTATTGCAGCCACTTTAGTACACACGTATTTTATGCAGCCTTTTACCATACCAACCTCTTCTTTAGAGAAGTCTTTGTTAGTAGGAGATTACTTGTTTGTTAGCAAATTTCATTATGGTGCCAGAGTGCCATCTACCGTAGTTGCATTGCCCATGGTGCATGATTCTATACCTTTTACAAAATCTGCATCCTATTTAAAAAAACCACAATTGCCGTATACAAGATTGCCAGGTTTAGAAAACATAAAAAATAACGATATTGTTTGTTTCAATTGGCCAGCAGACACATTAGCCACTATGTGGGGAGATACTTCTGGGAAATTCACTTATAAACCCGTAGATAAGAAAACCAACTATGTAAAACGTAGTGTTGGTATTGCAGGAGATTCTTTAGAGTTAAGAAACGGATATGTATATATTAACGGAAAGAAAAACGAATTACCCGACAGAGCTAAAATTCAGTTTTATTACACCTATGAAGCAAAGACGACCATCGATGCAAATACATTCCCTAAATTTTTAATTAAAAAAGAAAGAACAGGCGTTTACAGTATATTATCTGAATATTGGAACAATGCTAAAGTACAAGAAGCGATAAAGAAGAACGGAAATTTATCTAAAATGTCATCAGACTCTTTATATACCGAAGTTGCTGGTGGTATAAACCCTGATTTTGCAAGACGCTTAAAAATGACATCTGTGGCAAATAAAATAAATATTAACCTAACAGAAGATGAGGCTATCCGTTTAAGAAAACTGCCGCAAACAATTGCGGTTACCAAATTAAATTTTGATGCAGATAATGCAATTTTCCCACATATAGCAAGTAATAAATGGAGTCAAGATAACTTTGGCCCTATTTATATTCCGAAAGCAGGCGCAACTGTAAAAATAGATGCAGCCTCTTTGCCTTATTACAAACAGATTATAAAAAATTATGAAAATAATGATTTAGCGGTTGTTGGTGATGCGATTTTCATCAACGGAAAAAAAGCAGACGCTTACACCTTTAAGCAAGATTATTATTGGTTAATGGGAGATAACAGACACAACTCTTTAGATGCCCGTTATTGGGGATATGTTCCTTTTGACCATGTTTTAGGAAAACCTGTTATGATTTGGTGGAGTTGGGATGCAAATGCCACATCTTTTGGTGAAAAGATAAAATCTATTCGTTGGGATAGAATTTTTACAACCGTTCACGGAGAGGGCACACCTGTTTCATACAGATATTTAGTTCTTGTCTTAATTGCTTTGTACTTCGGATATAGCTTTTATAAAGGAAAAAAGAAAAAAAGTTAAATAAACACAAAACTGAAAATAGTTACACTGCAACTGAATACTAAAAACTAAACAGTCAAAACCGAACACTGAAATAAAAAATGGCATTATTTATACCTACTTACTTCGGTCCTATTTCTCAATATTCAGAAATAATAAATACAGCTGAAGTACTCTTTGAGGTGCATGATAATTTTCAAAAACAAAGCTTTAGAAACAGATGTTATATTTTCAACACCAACGGAAAGCAATTATTAAATATTCCCGTTAAACACCCTAATAGCTCTTCTAGAAAGCAGACAAAAGACACGCTTGTAGAAAATGCAACACATTGGCAAGACCAGCATTTTAAGTCGTTAAAGACGGCATATCGAAATTCTCCTTTTTTCGAATTCTATGTAGATGATCTTGCTCATATTTTCGAAAAAAAATACACCTACTTGCAGGATATAAATATTGACACCTTTTTATTTGTATCTGAAGCCTTACAAATAAGTTCGAACTTTAAGAAAACGAGTTCTTATACTGAAGTTTTAGAAAGTAATGATTTCAGAAATTTAGCAGCTATTAAAACGCAACCAAAAAATTTAGTCAAACCATACATTCAAATGTTTGACGATAAACACGGTTTTCTTCCAAATCTATCCATTTTAGATCTTTTATTTATGGAAGGTCCTAACGCCATAAGCTTCCTGGAAAAAAATGTTTAGTAGTGCCTTAATAATTCATTACGGCTTGCACTTTATTGCGCCTGCTCTAATAGCTTATTTATTTTTTAGAAGCAATTGGAAAGTTGTTTATGTAATTTTCTTATTATCTATGTTCGTAGATTTAGACCATCTTTTAGCAACTCCTATTTTTGACCAGAATCGCTGCAGCATTAACTTTCACCCTTTACATTCTTATATAGCAATAGGGGTATATCTCATTGGTTTACTTTTTAAAAAGACTAGGATCCTCTGTTTTGCATTATTATTTCACATGCTTACAGATGCTGTAGATTGTTATTTGTAGTACTTTTTGACTAAAAGACCTATTTCATTTGAAATATTTAATTTCAATACTAAGAGTATATAAATACCTGTAATTAAAATACTTTTTAAGGCAATATTAATTAATGGTGTGATACTAAATTCTAAGACCTCAATTTCTGGTAAGGAAAAATCCCAAAAATAAAAAGTACCGAACAACACAATAATAATAAGAATCATTTTCCAAGATTTCTCTGTAAAAGGAGTTATTGTAAATTTATGATGCACAAACCACAGCTTAACCGTATTAAAAACAACTATTGTAATTAAGGTTGCTAAAGCCAAACCATCTGTACCAATGTTTAAGGTGTAGTAAAAAAATGAGTTTAAAAAATAAACAAGTAAAGACATCCCTAAAGCAAGTGGTAATGCCACTTTGTAAAATTTAGAATTATTTATAATAGCGCCATTACTTCCTAAAAACATGGTGTATAATTTAGCTAAAGAAATCATTAAAACCACATATTCTCCGCCAGCATATCCCTTATCTTCCATTAATTTAAAAAGTTCGCCAACACCGCAATTAACTAGTAAAAAAAACAAGCCACCAACTAGAAGAAGGTTTATCGAACTTTTCTTATACAAACTTTCTACTTCCTTTGTATTAAATTCGTTTAAAGATTTTGATGTTAAAGGTTGCAAAATTTGTGTCATTGCTCTACTAGGTGCCTCAATAAAAGATCCAATAAAAACAGCTACAGAATAATAAGCTGCTTTTTCTATAGCATCCTTTCCGGGAATCATAATTTTATCAATATCTAATAAAATTGCCCCTGCACTTCCTGCCAAAATAATATATCCCGAGTACTTTAAAACCTCTAGATAATTATCTGGTAATTTAAAATAGAACTTCGGAAAATACATTGAAAAGGCATAAAACATCATTACAAAAACCCTAATAATATATGCAAAAGTTAAATATAAAATAAATTCTGATTTGGTTATAAAACCAAAGAAAACAGCTGATAATAAAATCATTACGACAACTCTATTCCATAATTCTTTTAAAATATTACCAAAAATAGTTTGTAACTGTACTTTTGTCCAAGAATAAAATAACTCAAAATAAGCACAAGCAACAGCAATTAAATAAATAGAAAAAGTATAACTTTCTATAATTTTATTTTCTTTTGTAACCTTATTCATAATCCATTCATGACAATAATCCCAAAGAAAACCAATAGGTAAAGCAATGAATAACGGTAAGAAAATTACAGAAGATAAAAATTTATCTTTTTGTTCTTTTGTTTCGTAAGAAGAATAAAATTTGACAATAGTATATTGGATACCAAAGGCAGTTAAAGGCATTATTAAATTAGAAGCAGATAGCAGAATTACGACCATTCCGTAAAACTCAGATTCTAAAATTTTTGGATAGAACAAAATGGTATTTATACCGCCAATTAAAAATGCACCATAAATAATAATTGTATTTCTAAAAGATTGCCTTAATACAATTCCCATACTACGAATTTAAACTTTTTAAAATAAACGCTAATTTTTTTGTCAATTCTTTTCTGTGGTATTTTTCAATATTATTAAAATTTACGGTCAGTTTATCTTCTTTGTATTTTTGATATAATGCTTCGATTTCTAATTTCAATTTTTCTTCCGCATCAAAATTCACGATCACTCCCGAGTTTGTTTCCTGCAATATTGTAGCTAAATCGCCTTTCTCTGGTCCTATTGCTAAAATAGGACGTTTTGCTTTTAGATACTCAAATAATTTTCCTGTAAGGATCCCTTTGTTATTTTTTACATTAGGAATTAACAACAATAATACTTGCGCTGTATTCTGGTATTCTATGGCTTTCCGATGCGAAACATAGCCTACAAAATTTGTGTTTTGCAATAATTTATTCTCTTCAATTACTACTTTTACCTCCTCAGAAATATCTCCAATAAAATTGAGTTGTAGGTCTTTTTTAAAGTTTAAACTTTCTTCACAAAGCGCCTTTAAAACTTTAAACAAAAGCTTTGGATTGCTTTGTTTTGGCAATAAACCAATATAAGATATTGAGAATTTTGTGTCTAAAATTGCATTTTCAGCAGTTACAAATTCATCATCAAAACCATTGGTAATTACTTCCACTTTTTTTGCTATTTTTGCAAATTCTTGCTTTAAAGAATTGCTAACAGTTACAATATAATCTGCATTTTTTAAAACTGATTCTTCTAATTTTCTGTTTTTATTTTTAGCAAATGCAAGTTGCTTAAAGTCTTTATTGTAATATAAATCTGACCATGGATCTCTAAAATCTGCCAACCATTTTATATCATTTTTTTGATGCAATCTTTCTGCAATTAAATGCACACTGTGCGGCGGACCCGTAGAAATAATTACGTCTATATCATTGGCATCCAAATACTTTTGAAGATAACTTACAGAAGGTTTTACCCAGAATACTTTTGGGTCTGGAATGAAAAAATTACCTCGTATAAAAGAAAGAAATCCGCCTTTACTAACATTCGAAATCCCTTTTGTTTGTTGTTTGCTCTTTTTCCAAAATAAAAGAGCTGTCGGTTCCCAAATAGGTTGTTTTAAAATCGCTATACCTTTAGGGACTTCGTTTAAAATAGATGTATCTTGTTTTAAATAATTTGCATTTTCAACAGTGTACACTACAGGCTCTATTCCGAATTCTTGCAGGTACTTTACGAACTTTAACCAACGTTGTACGCCAGAACCTCCTGCTGGCGGCCAATAATATGTAATTATTAAGACTTTCAATGCTGCATGTTATTATACAAATTAATTAAGTTTTTAGAAGTTTGTTCCCAAGAAAACTCATTTTGTATGAATTTTCTACCACTTTCTCCTAACTCCATTCTTAGAGGTTTGCTCTTATACAAAGCTAATACTTTATTCGAAAAGTCCTTAGAATCTCTTTCTTTATGAACCAAACCACAAGCTACTTTTTCTACCAGTTTTTTCTGAGCAATTGCATCGCTTACTAATAATGGTTTTGCCAAACTCATATATTGAAAAATCTTGTTTGCATAGGCAACGTCATGTTGCAGGTTTCTATGCAAGGGTGAAATACATATTTCACTCGCTAAAATATAAGATTGAAAAAGAGATACATTTTGCCAACCTTCAAAATCCACAAATTGTTCTAACTGTAAATCCTTTACTTGCTTTCTTAGTATTATATCCGTAGTGTTTTTGCCTACAATTACTAATTTAATTTCAGGAATAGTATCTTTTAACGTCGCTAGTGCCGCAATAGCTGTTTGTATTCCTCTTCTTAAATGCGTGTCACCTAAATAAAGAATTACAAAGTTGCTCTGGTATTTTTTAATAATAGTTTCATTAACTTTATAGTCTTCAAAAAAAGTTTTCCTTATTGTATTTGGTACTAAAACTAATTTGTCTTTTTCTAATGGTAATCGCACTGCCAAAGTCTCTATAAACTCAGGTGAGACTGCAATCACTTTATTTGCTTTCTTTATAAATTCCTCTTCCTTTTGCTTCCATTTTTTTGGAGAAATAAGATACTTTCCTGGAAATTTTTGAAGGTGTGGGTACAACTTCATTACCTCAGGCATATTATCATGCAAATCTAAAACTACAGGTAAATTCAAATTCACATTTACTTTATAAACAGCTCCTGCAATTCTCATATCATGAATATGTAAAGCCTCTATATTCGTTTCTTTTATAAATTTAGCAATTTTCTTTTGCATTATAACTGAATACAGTGGTATTGTATATGCTAATGCAGAAAGTTTATACTCGAAAGTATTAGAGCTATATCTCTTTACTTGAATTCCGTTTATAGTATCAGAAGCTTTTTCATTAGCATATTTTAAACAAAAAAGAAATACTTCATGACCGTTTTCTACCAAAGAAACTGCTTCGTTCTCTACCCTTGGGTCTGGAGGAAACGGAGCGTCTAATATCATTCCTATTTTCATGATGCGATCTTCTTCTTATCATAAAAAAACCAACCTACAGAAATAAGCAAGAGTAAAGCATATGATATTAAAGAAACTGTTTCTCCTTGTTGAATTACTTTTGGCTCAAATTTAAATTCAATTTTATGATTTCCTGCAGGAATTTTCATTCCTCTTAAAACATAATTTACACGATAATGGGGAATGAGCGCTCCGTCTATATATGCATTCCAGCCATCTTTATAAAAAATTTCTGAAAAGACTGCAAATTGTGCTGTTTCAGTTTTAGAGTTATAAGTTAATGAAGTTACTTTATAATCTACAAGAGCTATCGTTGCAGTTGTATCTTGCTGCATCGAAAAATGCATGTCCATTTTCTGATAATCCTTCTCTAAAATTACAGCCTCCTTTTTTGTACTTAAAGAATCTAATGCTTGTATTTCTTCGTTTGCATTTTTTACAGGAATTAAGTTGTCTACAAACCAAACATTTCCATTAGCCTCTATATTTTGTTGTGCTTTCGGGTTTCCTTCAGCCTCTGGAACAATAAAATACTTTGTGTTTAACATGTTAAAAACCTGTATGTTATTTTTAGCTATTTGAAAATCAAATAATTCTTGATAACGCCCTAATTTTGCAGCATGGTAGCCTCCAATAGAATTGT
>JBLHGY010000072.1:0-8340 GCA_047616665.1 Polaribacter sp. | reverse complement strand
TAATAAAAGGTTCTTAGAAAGGCTATTAAATTAAAATAGGATTGATTAACTTTGCTTTTCTCAAAAAAACAGGTACGTTTGAAAGACCAAGAATATTTAGAAGTTTACGGAGCAAGAGTTCATAATTTAAAAAATATAGATGTTAAAATCCCTCGTGAAAAACTAGTTGTAATTACTGGCTTGAGCGGAAGTGGAAAATCTTCATTAGCTTTTGATACTATTTATGCAGAAGGGCAAAGACGCTATATTGAAACATTTTCTGCGTATGCCAGACAATTTTTAGGGGGATTAGAAAGACCCGATGTTGATAAAATTGATGGACTTTCTCCTGTGATATCTATTGAACAAAAAACAACCAATAAAAGTCCTCGTTCTACCGTTGGTACTATTACAGAAATTTATGATTTCTTAAGATTACTTTTTGCAAGAGCGGCAGATGCGTATTCTTACAATACCAATCAGAAAATGGTAAGTTATTCTGATGAACAAATTAAAAATTTAATTTTAAAGGATTTTGATGGTAAAAAAATAGCGGTTTTAGCGCCTTTAATTAAATCTAGGAAAGGACATTACAGAGAGCTTTTTGAACAAATATCTAAACAAGGTTTTATACGAGTTCGTGTAGATGGCAAAATTCAAGAGATTGAAAAAGGCATGAAACTTGACCGTTACAAAATGCATGATATTGAAGTTGTAATAGATAGACTAGCCATTAATAAATCTGTAGAGAAACGCCTTGAAGAAACGATAAAAACAGCCTTATATTCTGGAAATAATATCTTAATGGTGATAGATGTTGATGACAATGACCCTAGATATTTCAGTAGAGAATTGATGTGCCCAACAACCGGAATTGCATACCCAAACCCTGAACCCAACACCTTCTCATTCAACTCACCAAAAGGTGCTTGTGATGGATGTAATGGATTAGGAATTACAAATGAAATCAACTTAAAAAAGGTGATTCCAGACACTACTATCTCTATAAAAAATGGAGGAATTGCACCGCTAGGAGATCAGAAAAATAGTTGGATTTTCAAACAAATTGAAAACATTGCAGAACGTTATAAATTCAAATTAACAGACGCTATAAAAGACATTCCAAAAGAAGCACTAGAAATTATTTTAAATGGTGGTAATGAATCATTTGAAATTGAATCTAAAACTGTTGGTGTTAGAAGAAATTATAAAATAGATTTTGAAGGAATTATTGCCTTTATAGATAGCCAATATAACAATGCAGAAAGCACTTCAATAAAACGTTGGGCAAAAGGCTTTATGGATGAAGTTACCTGCTCTTCTTGTAACGGAAAAAGATTAAAAATAGCGGCACTCCATTTTAAGATTACAGATAAAAATATTAGTGATTTAGTGCAAATGGATATCACTGAACTATCTAATTGGTTTCAAAACATTGAGAAAGATTTATCAAAAAAACAATTAATAATAGCCTCAGAAATATTAAAAGAAATAAGAACTAGAATACAGTTTTTAGTGGATGTTGGTCTCGATTATTTAACACTAGACAGAACCTCTAAATCGCTTTCTGGTGGTGAAGCTCAAAGAATTAGATTGGCAACACAAATTGGCTCTCAACTGGTTGGTGTATTATACATATTAGATGAACCCAGTATTGGCTTACACCAAAGAGACAATGAAAAATTAATAGACTCCTTGGTAAAACTAAGGGATATTGGTAATTCTATTTTAGTGGTAGAACATGATCAAGATATGATTGAAAAAGCAGATTTTGTTTTTGATATTGGTCCTGGTGCAGGAAAACACGGTGGAGAAATTGTTTCTGCAGGAACTTTCGAAGAACTTAAAAAGCAAAAAACTTTAACTGCAGATTACATTACAGGTAGAAAAAAAATTGAAGTTCCTAAAATAAGACGTGAAGGAAACGGAAAAACAATTAAACTCTCTGGAGCATCTGGTAACAATCTAAAAAATGTTTCAGTTGAATTTCCTCTAGGAAAAATGATTTGTGTTACTGGAGTTTCTGGAAGTGGAAAATCGACTTTAATCAACGGGACCTTATACCCCATTTTAAATGCTCATATTTACAGAGGAGTTAAAAAACCAATGCCTTATAAAAAAATTGAAGGTCTAGAACATGTAGATAAAGTAATCGATATCGATCAATCTCCTATTGGCAGAACACCCCGCTCAAACCCTGCAACATACACAAAAACCTTTGATGAAGTTAGAAGCTTATTTGCCAAGACTTCTGAGGCTGCAATTCGCGGATACAAACCCGGAAGATTTTCTTTTAATGTAAAAGGCGGTAGATGCGAAACCTGCCAAGGTGGTGGCGTTCGGGTAATAGAAATGAATTTTTTACCAGATGTGCAGGTAGAATGTGAAACCTGCCAAGGAAAACGTTTTAATAGAGAGACTTTAGAGATTCGTTATAAAGGAAAATCTATTTCAGATATCTTAAACATGACTATTGAAGATGCAACAGACTTCTTTGTTAAGATTCCTAAAATACATAGAAAACTAAAAACTATTAAAGATGTTGGCTTAGGCTATATTACGCTAGGACAGCAATCTACTACACTTTCTGGTGGTGAAGCCCAAAGGATAAAATTGGCCGCAGAGTTATCTAAAAGAGATACAGGAAATACTTTTTATATTCTTGATGAACCTACTACTGGTCTTCATTTTGAAGATATTAGAGTACTAATGAATGTTTTAAATGAGCTTGCAGACAAAGGTAATACGGTGCTAATTATAGAGCATAATTTAGATGTTGTAAAATTAGCAGATTATGTTATTGACATAGGTATGGAAGGCGGAAAAAAAGGAGGCAAAATATTAGTTACAGGAACTCCCGAAGAAGTATCTGCGCATAAAAAGAGTTATACTGCTAAATTTTTAAAAAAATTACTTTAATCGTTTATTTGTAACCGATTAAAGTAATTTCACCCTTTTATAACACTCTTTGCGAACTTCTTGAATTCTATCTGTTAATTAACAGTACTATCTGTCTTTTTAGCTACTTTTTTTTAAAGTCGTTAAATACAAATTTTGTTTCGTGTAATAATAACCAATCACAATAGCCTACAAACGTCTTAATTTATTAAATTATTAATACAGAGAAAGGGTATTAATACATATAATTTTCTTAGGTTGCTATCTTAATGGAAAAAAATCAATTCTAATTATTAATTTCTTAAAAAATAACTAAATTAGCAAACGCATTTCATGAAATGAATTAGTTTAAAACACGCGGATTATGACGAACGATGATAGAAAAATAAAAGAAAAATTACAAACAAAAACTTGGAACGAAATTAAAACAAACGATTCTTGGGCTATTTTTAAAATAATGGCAGAATTTGTAGAAGGCTACGAGAAATTAAGTAAAATTGGTCCTTGTGTGTCTATATTTGGCTCTGCGAGAACAAAACCAGATCATCCTTATTATAAATTGGCAGAAGAGGTTGCTTTTAAATTAACACAAAATGGTTACGGGGTTATTACTGGTGGTGGTCCAGGAATTATGGAAGCTGGTAATAAAGGAGCGCACAAAGGAAAGGGAATTTCTGTTGGATTAAATATAGAGTTACCTTTTGAACAACATGATAACCCATGGGTAGACCGAGGAAAAAGTTTAGATTTCGATTACTTTTTTGTAAGAAAAGTAATGTTTGTGAAGTATTCTCAAGGGTTTATTGTAATGCCTGGTGGTTTTGGAACCTTGGATGAGCTATTTGAAGCAATAACATTAATTCAGACAAATAAAATTGGACGTTTTCCAATTGTATTAGTGGGTACAAAATTTTGGGGAGGACTTCTAGATTGGATAAAGAACACACTTTTAGAAGAAGGAAATATTAGCGAAAAGGATTTAAACTTGTTCAGAGTAGTAGATACTGCAGATGAAGCGCTAGAGCATATTAATAAGTTTTACGACAAGTACCAATTCAAGCCTAACTTCTAATTACATACTATTTATTTCCCTCAAATTTTTGGGGGAATTTTAAATTTTAACACCATCTAGAATATAATTTCTTTGAAAAAAACGCTCTATATATTAACACTATTAGTTTTATTTACTAATATTAGTTTTGCGCAACAAAACGAAATAAACATTAAAGCTGCTTTAAATACAGACGAAAATAGTTTAAAAGTTCAGCAAGAAATTATATACTATAATAATTCAAAAGAAACTTTAAATCATATTTTTCTACACAATTGGGCAAATAGTTTTAAAGATAGAAAAACACCACTCTCTAAAAGGTTTATTGAAGATTTTAGAAAAGATTTATATTTCGCAAAGCAAGAAGATCTTGGGTTCTCTGAAGTTAAGAATATCTCTATAAATTATAACAATATAACATACAAAGAGCTAAAAAAAAGAAAGGATATTATTCAGTTGTTTTTAGAAAATGCACTAAAACCTAATGAAAGCGTAACCATAAACATTACCTATATTGTAAAAATACCGAATGCTAAGTATACGGGTTATGGTTTTTATAAAAACGGATATAGATTAAGATATTGGTATATAACACCTGCAATTTACAATCAAGGATGGCAATTAATGAGTAATTTAAATTTAGATGATTTATTTGAAGATTATACTACATTTAATATTGACCTCAAAATACCTAAACAACTGCACTTAACAGGCAGTTTAAAACAGATAAAAAAAAGTGATAAAACTCAAAATTCCTTTCATCTATATGGGAAGAATGAAAAAGATGTGCTTGTAGATATTCAAAAAACAAATACATTTAAAAAGTTTACTACAGCTACTCATGAAATACAGACAAACATCTTAGACGAAGAAATAAGTACTGGCTTAACTGAAAATCTTTTAAACAGAGAGTTACAGTTTTTGACGGCATATTTAGGCGTTTTACCCATCAACAAAATATTAATAGATGAAGTAATGCGGAGTAAAAATCCGGTTTATGGTTTAAATCAATTGCCTAGTTTTATTAGACCTTTTTCAGATGTTTTTAACCATGATTTAAACCTATTTAAAGCATTATCAAGAAAATATTTAAAACAAACCCTACTCTTAAATGAAAGAAAAGATTACTGGTTGATGGATGGACTGCAAAACTATTTAATGATAGAGTATGTAAATAAATTTTATCCAGAAATGAAACTTTTAGGAAAAGCAGCTGACACTTGGTTTTTAAGAAGGTCTCAAATCTCAAAATTAAAATTTAATGATAAGTACCCCTTTGTATATCAATTTACAGCTAGACAATTTCTAGACCAATCTTTAAATACACCTGCCGATTCACTCTCTAATTTTAATCGAAAAATTGTTAGCAAATACAAAGCTGGTTTGGGTTTTAATTACTTAAAAGGGTATTTAGGTGAGGAAGTATTAAACAAAAGTATCAAAGAATTTTATCAGAATAATAAACTTATTATTTCCGAAATTTCTAACTTTAAAGAGATCTTAACTAAAAATACAAATAAAGATATTAAATGGTTTTTTAAAGACTACATTAAGACAAATAAGAAAATAGACTATGCTATCGAAGAAGTAAAAAAAACAAAAGATAGTTTAAAAGTTACCATTAAAAACAAACGTAACATTACTACCCCAGTTGCATTATACGGTATAAAAAACAATGAGATAACTTACAAAAGGTGGTTCTCTAATATTAAAGACACACTAACTACAAGCATTCCTAAAGGCGTATTTGATCAATTGGTTTTAAATTATGAAAAGATATATCCAGAGTACAATACTTTAAACAACTATTACAATACAGACAAGAAATACTTTAACAAACCGTTAAAACTTTCTTTTATAAAAGATGCAAAAGCACCTAATTATAATCAAGTATTCTATCAACCTAGATTTAGCTACAACTATTATGATGGACTAATTTTGGGCATGAAATTACACAATACGCCTTTAATAAAAAGAAATTTGATAGCTAAATTTCTACCCGGTTACGCTACCAAGAGTAACAAGCTAAATGGTTCTTTCTCGTTACTATATAACCACTTTTTCGAAGATACAGATATCTATAAAATTTCATATGGTATTGCTGGAAACACGCTTCAATATGCACCAGGATTATCTTATAGCTCACTAATACCATATGTAGGTCTTCAATTTAAAAGAAAATCTTTAAGAGATGCTACTAGTAAATTTATTAGCGCCAAGGTAGTTCATATCGATAAAGAAATTCTTCCAGCGACTAGAAAAACAGAACAAGATAATTATAGCGTACTTAGTTTAAGTTATAACTACATTAACCCAGATATTATAGAAGAAACTCGCTTTAACGTCAATACAGAGATTGCTAAAAACTTCTCTAAAGTTTCTGTAGATTTTAGGTATCGAAAACTTACCTCTTCGGACACACAATTGGACTTTAGGGTGTTTGCAGGAGCCTTTCTTAAAAACAGTTCTGAAGGAAATTATTTTAGCTTTGGTTTAGACCGCGCAAATGATTATTTATTTGAATTAAATTATTATGGTCGCTCAGAAGACTCCGGTGTTTTTAGTCAGCAATATATTATAACAGAAGGTGGCTTTAAATCTGTTTTACCAACAAGATTTGCTAATAAATATATGTTGTCTTTAAATTCTAGTATTGGCTTATGGCGTTGGATCGAGCTTTACCAAGATGTTGCCTTTCTAAAAAACAAAAAAGAGCCTCTATTCTTTGGCTATGAAAATGGAATTAGATTAAACTTTGTACATAATATTTTTGAAATCTATTTTCCGCTATACTCAAATAATGGTTGGGAGGTTTCACAAGCCTCCTATGCACAAAATATAAGGTTCACTTTTACTGGTGATGTAAATAGTATTTATAATTTTTTTAAAAGAGGTTTCTTGTAAAAAATTAAACACTCAAAACCAACTGAACTCTTTTATTACATTATTCGTAAAAATAACATATTTTTAATTGATTTTATTGATGAATATTTAATATATGTATTTATATTTCTAAATATCAACTAAAAAAACTACCTTTGGAGAATCCCAAACTAAGAAAATAATGCCGCAAAAAACCCTGATTCAAGATAAAAAAGAACTTTCTTTTAAAGATTTTAAAGAAGAAGTTTTAAACGACTATAAAATTGCTAAAATTAGTAGAGAATGTAGTTTACTTGGTAGAAGAGAGGTTTTAACCGGAAAAGCTAAATTTGGTATTTTTGGAGACGGAAAAGAAGTGCCACAATTAGCAATGGCAAAAGCTTTTAGAAAAGGTGATTTTAGATCGGGATACTACAGAGATCAAACCTTTATGATGGCTATTGGTGAACTTACAGCACAACAGTTTTTTGCAGGCCTGTATGCTCACACAAATATAGAAATAGAACCCATGTCTGCTGGAAGGCAAATGGGTGGTCATTTCGCGACACACAGTCTAAACGAAGACGGTAGCTGGAAAAATCTTACAGCACAATATAATTCCAGCGCTGACATTTCTCCCACAGCCGCTCAAATGCCTCGTTTATTAGGTTTAGCGCAAGCATCTAAAATTTACAGAAACGAAAAAAGTGTGCAGCATAAAACTAATTTTTCTAACAAAGGAAATGAAGTTGCCTGGGGAACTATTGGAAATGCAAGTACTAGTGAAGGTTTGTTTTTTGAAACAATAAACGCAGCGGGTGTTCTGCAAGTTCCGATGATAATTAGTGTTTGGGATGATGAATACGGAATTTCCGTGCATGCAAAACATCAAACTACAAAAGAAAGTATCTCTGAAATCTTAAAGGGGTTTCAAAGAGAAAATGAAGCTAATGGGTATGAAATTATTGTAGTAGATGGTTGGGATTATGTGCAATTAGTAGATGTATATAATAAAGCAGCAATAATAGCTAGAGAACAACATGTACCCGTTTTAATTCATGTAAAAGAATTGACACAACCTCAAGGACATTCAACTTCTGGTTCTCACGAAAGGTATAAAGGTAAAGAAAGACTGCAATGGGAAAAAGACCATGACTGTGTGGTAAAAATGCGAGAATGGATTTTAGATTTTGAACTAGAAACAGACTCTGGAGAAACGTTACGCTTTGTAGATTCTGAAGAAGAAATACTAATTTTAGAGAAAGAAGCAAAAAAAACGGTAAACACTGCAAAGAGAAATGCTTGGAATGCCTACAATAACGAACTAATAGAAGAAACAGCAATTGCTGTAAAATTATTAAATAGGGTTGCTGAAAAAACTAAGAACAAGGCTTTTATCACTAAATATAAAAATGATTTAGAAAAAATAACAGAACCAATCATTAAAGATATTCTAATTGCTGCAAGAAAATCACTTCGTTATTTAAAAGAAGAAACATTTGCAGAAAAAAAAGAACTTCAAAACTTTATAAAAGCAACTGTTAAAAATG
>JBLHGY010000071.1:0-8460 GCA_047616665.1 Polaribacter sp. | reverse complement strand
TTACTTTATTAGAACTGCTTCAATTGTAATTCAATAATGAAATCTATTGGCTTTTTCAATAGTTTTTGAAGACAAATAGCATTCGTTTATGAGGTAAGTTCTTTTTCGAAAAGACTTTTTGTAGCATCTTTTCTTCCCACCTCTGAATTATGTATTTTTTAAATACTTAATTTCTAATTGTCTTTAAGTTGCAGAATTATATCTTTAGAGTTAAAGTTTATAATCTTATTCCGCATTCGTTTATTATTTTCGTTATCCTTTTATATTAAACACAGCGTGTTTCTTTAGTTTATGTTGGTTAAACAACTAATTTAGTACATACAAACTGAATAGAAAGTCCGCAAGGTTTTTCGTAAGTAAGCGAAAACCAGCCATTAATTATACACGGTGTTGTGTGCAGTTTTTATATTTTCCATTCATAATTGTCGTTTTCACTTAATATTTTAAATATTTGAAATCCGAATTCCGATATATAAATTAAAAGTCGGTCTAATGTTTTAAATTCAAATTTCAGCAGTACAGTTTCTCCTTCCAATTTGTTCAATGGAAGCATATGTTCAAAAAGATTTTTATAATAATTGTCCTTTGGTATTTTTGAAGTTTTAATTTTTCCTTGTGAGTGTGTAATCGCGTGTCTGACTTCTGAAAAAACTTTGAAAGTTTCTGTGAATCTGAAATTATTATTGTTTTGTTTTGAATACTTTTTAAATCTTTCGCCTCCAGCTTTTTTGATTAGTTTGAAAATATCTTCACCACCTTTTAAAGATGACCTGTTATAATCTTTTTTCTCTGATAACGAATTCTTGAATGACTGGTCATTTTTAATTTTTGAGTCAACAAAGTCTTTTAAAAGAGTTTCAAATGCTTCAAAAGATTGAGCAAAGGTCAAACCAAATTCTCTCGACAATAGGTTTTCAACCTCTTTTGCATAATTCTCCTTTTCTGTCAATTTATGAACTCCTGAATGGAAAGGTAATTTCCATCCATTATCAGTTGGACCAGTCCAATCACCAATTACCAATGATGTTGAGGAAAAATATTGTGCTCCGTCCGCAGTATATTTTTCAGCATCTTTTAATAGAACTTTATTAAGTCGATTAGAAGTGTGCTTAAATTCAGTTATCGTTTCGAAAAAAGTAGTTAGATGATGTTTATATGGGTTAATCATTTTTCAAATTGTACACAGAACAAGGCGTGTATCTTTTAATTTTTAATGTTAAACTGTATTTCTATTTTTTCTTTTTTAAATGTTGCTGAAACCCAAGGTAAATTATCGATTTGTTTTAGGTCAGTAAAGAATTCGAAAAACATTGTCTTTCCATTACTAAATAAATTGTTTTTAAGATAGTTGATTAAAATTTCTATTTCTGACTTATTTAGTTCTTGTTTCAACATTATTTTAAATTCTCCAATTCCTGAAAAGTTGAAAATTTTCTGTTTTAAGATTTCGAACTCTATAATTTTCCCATATGTAATAGAAGTTGGTAATTGTTTTAAATAATTAGATTTCAGTCCTGTTTCGGTTTCAAGTTCTACAGCTTTAAATGAGTAACTATTTTTTTCTAATTCGATTTGATAAAAATTAATTCCTCTAAACTGTAGAAGATTTGTGATACGATTTTTGTCTGTCTCACTAATTTTTAAACCAAAGTAAATAGATTTCAATGCCTTATGATTATATGAATTCAGTCCAATTTTACTTGTAACAATTCGATGTTCTTGCTCGTATTCCCATCTTTTTGATTTATGGAAAGCGAACTTTTTAATCATACTTTTTTTTTTGTTTCTAATTATTTCCCAAAAACCAATACTTGGTGGTTTTTTTGAATATAAAACAGGAAAAGAATGGACGTGATTTTCTCCATCGTTTTTCAGTAAAATATCCAAATCATATTCTATGCAAAAACCTTTATGTGAATTAGCATAATGTGCCCAAAGTAATTCGTCTAATGGTGTTTTAGATAGTTAATAAATACCCATTTTATTATCCATTGATAAAACTTCGTCGGTATTATCATTAATTAACGCATAATCTTCTTTAGTTTTAGTTCCAACTTTTTGTCCAATGTAGTTCAGGAATTTTTTTACTCTTTTTGTATCAGTAATAGCTTCACAAGGGTCATTTAATTGTTCAATATAAGATGACCAATATTGATTGTTCTCAAGAGCTTTTATATCATCCTCTGTTCCTCTTCGATATTTATATACAAGCATTGAGTTTGTAGGTTTTTGGTAATTGCACACAACGGCTCGGCTATGGTTAGTACGGGAATTAAAAGTAGTGAATTTCCGATTAAGCACTTAGCCAAAACTTTTTATTTTGTTTTATCTTTTCATTTTTAAAACCAAATCAAAAGATTTGGCGGACTTGGTTAAAAGCACCAACCTTTGGGTTAAGCACCAAAACCCGTATTAATTATAGCCATTGTTGTGCATAGTGTTTTTTATTCAGTCTGTTTATAATTTCGTCCCGTTTTAAATCCGCTATACGCCATTAAACCAACTATTGTTATTTGAGTTAAATATAGAATTGTCGAAACATTGTCAAACATATTATTTGTCACTGGAAGATTATATTCAGTTGTCTCTGTTACTCCTATATAAGAATTGACTAATGAAATCATTCCAGTTAGAATCCAAATACTCAATAATCCACTTATCATAAAAACCAGATTCGCAGCAATGTTTTTAAAATTCCGCCTTAACATTCGGATTAGGTAAACACCAAAGAAAATCAGCGTTATTATCAAAACAATCAGATGAATATTCGCAATCACAAAATATGTGTCGTGAACATTTATATCAGTAATTGCATCAGATTTCAGTCCGTCAATTCCGAAAATCCAGAGTATTAAAATCAGAACGAAACTTATTGTTCCGAGTAGCCAAAATGTTTCTTTTTTTCTCAATTTTTTAATTTGAATTTTGCTTTTTGGACATTATGCACAACGTTTAGTATATGAAAAGTAGCAGATTAAAAATGCAATTACTCTCCGTTTAGAAACAAAGATAGTTGAAAAGCACAAACTTTTCATTTTGCAATTTCCTGCTATTTTTTATATACCGTGTTATGCCCTTTTTCTTCTATACCCCAAATCCGTTCTTTCGTTTACAAATATCAAGTGTCTATGGCATTTTTTTAGAATTCAATTCATTAATTCTTCAACTTTGAATTGCCTAATAGTATGAGGTAACAGGGTTAAGTATAAATACTCAATTTTTAAAAACCAGTATTTATACTCTAGTAATACCTTAATTTTAATCAGAAGTTTGTAACGTAATTAAAACAAAATGTTCGATTGAGTAGCTACAATAAATTTTTGATTACAAAGGCGGAATCCGAAAAGCCTATATAAAATAGAGTAAGAAATTTAAAAAATATATTATGTCAAAAATTAATATTTTAATCGCAGTAGATGGTGCAACACTTGCACAACAAGTAAAAGATGGATCATTGTCTGCTGGTTCATCCGCTTCACCAACAAACCTAGGGTCTTATGGTAGTTCAAATGTATATATATCTATGATAGCACCAAACAGTGTAGTGAGTAATGGTACTCAAGGAGATTCTGAATTGCAAATTAGTGCAAATGGTGGTGATAGTGTAGAATGGGCTATTACTTCGTTTGATAACAATTTTGATCAAACACCATTTTTGTACACAGGAAATTTCAATCCAGCAAATGCTATAAATACACCATTGTCTTTTGCTTCTGGTGAAGCTTATGCTTATTTAGGAACAGGAAATCCTGCTTCAACTTCACCTACTAAATTTGTAAACCAAGTGAGTACAGTTTCTGGAACAATTTTAAAGATTGGTGTGAGAATTCAATACACACTTTCATTTGTATTAGTTGATAATGCAACAGGTACGACTATTGGATATTTTATGTGGGATCCGTTTATCAATGTAAACTAAAAAAATTGTCTGGCATACGTCAATAGAGTGTGCCAGATTTTTTATAAAAAAATAGCTAAGAGAGAATAGCTAATACTTAATAGATCTTACAGTTTTTACAGAAAGGAATTTGAGCATTTAGATGAAAATAAACAAAGTTAGTTTAATAATTCTTTATTTCCTTATTTCAGGAAAGCCAGGGACAGTATTAGGCATAACAATTGTATATGCACATTGTTGTTATATTGTATATGCACATTGTTGATATATTGTATATATGCACTGTTGCTTTACACAATATTTATAATATCAAATTTAAAGAAAAAAGCACTACTATTTATACGTATTTATACGTATTTTTTTATTTAAATGATAAACCCTACTGGGTTTCAGAAAAAAATAACACTGCTTTTTTTTTAAGAAGTAAAGATACCTATGTAGCACAAACTTTTATATTTAATGAAGTCCAAAAAGTATTCTTAAAAGTCCTATTTTTTATTATTGCTGTTTTTTTGGAGAAACGTTTACTATTTAGCGCTGTTGTATATGCTTTATTGGGTGTTTTAAGCAATGAATTTAGTAAATAATTACTGACCAAGAAATTCCGGGTGGACTTTCGCAAGTAGGCAAGAAGCCAGCAATAAATTATATACGGTGTTGGCAATAGTTAATTTTCATATTTTCCTAACCAGTTTATTTCAGCTTTCCAATTATTTTTTACATATTTTTCACTATCGTAAATTCTGAAAATTTTTTTAATTGGTAGCTTTTTCAAAATTGTTTTTATAGAATCTAATTCTTTATTATTAACTGACATGTCAGTATAAATATTAAATTTCAGACTGTCAATATTTTGTTCTTTTTTTGAGTAGTAAAAAGGAATTACTTGAGATTTTAGTTTTTCAATATTTTGTAAATAATTGTCTGTTCGTACAATTAGAGAATCATTTTTTTTTCCTATAAAGATATTGAAAGCAAATTTTTTATTTCCAGATGAAATTAATTTTTTATTCGTTTTCGGAAGATTTAACTCCAATCCAAGTCTATTTTCGAGATATTCAAAATTGTTTTTAATTTTCCTTAATTTGATTACAAATACAGAATCATTATTTTTTTTTAAGAATAATGTATCTTTTTCTTTATTAAATTTAAAATCTAAAACACTGTTTTCTTTGTCGAAATAACCGTTATTTCTCAATATTTCCTGATGTAATTTATTATCTTCTACTTTCCATTTTAAAGAGTATGTATTAAAAAAAAGAGAATTATCGACCACAATAGAATCTAAATAATACTCAATATTTATATGTAAATTAGTATCACTCGTTGTATTCCAATTCCCAATAAAATCAAATTTTTCATTCTCGTTGTCACAAGATATAAAAAGTGATGTAAATATGAAAATTAGTAGTGTTTTCCTCATTTTCCTTATAATCATTGCCAGCAATTGTATGTGTACATTGTTGATATATTGTATATATACTCGTGTCTATAATTTGTTTTATGAATATTTTTTTAAAGCAATAAAAATAAAATAGTTTTATAAAAAACCAATGCAGTTCGCCATATTAACGCAATCTAATAAAAGTTAAGGATAACCCTTAAAGTTTTTTTTCTTAATATAATACAGGAAAAACTATTTTAAAATAAAAGAGATGTGTATTGCTTTGTTTTTTTCTAAATCTGCATTGTGATTTAAAAACACCACTTGGTTTTCAAATACAGCTTCAATTAACCAATAAGCACCTTTAAAATAAGAATTTAAAACAGTTGCTGTTATTGCAGGAAGCGCAGTATTTGTTGCTAAATTTTCTACAACCTTAATTTGATGCGGATATAAGAGTACTTTTTCTTCGTTCAAAACAATATCATTTACATCATCAAACAAAGCGGCAATGTATTTGTTTTTTGGATTTTTATAAATTTCTATGGGCGTATTATTTACCAAAATTTTATTATTGCGAATAATTAATAAGCTATCTGCAAAAGAAAGAGCATCATTTTTATCATGTGTAGCAACAATACAGGCAATGTTTTTTTCTTTTAGATAGGCAAACAATTTTCTTCTTAAAGAATTTTTTTTGAAGTTGTCTATTTGTCCGAATGGCTCATCTAAAAGTAGTAATTCGGGTTCATTTGCTAAAGCCCTTGCAATGGCTACACGTTGTTTTTGTCCGCCACTTAAATTTTTGACTTTTGTGTTTTCAAAAGCTTTCATTTCGATAACTTCTAGTAACTCTTGTGTTCGTGCTTCGCTTTCTTCAGGATAGAAACGAGAAAGAAATTTTTTAATATTTTCTGCTACAGAAATATATGGCATCAAATCAAAATCTTGTGCCACATATTTAAAGAAATCCATTCCTGGCACTAGGTTAAACTTTGGTCCTAAAACTTTGCTTTCTTTCCAATAAATTTCACCTTTTTTTAAATTTAATAAACCGTAAATAGCTTTTAAAAGAGTCGATTTACCGCAGCCACTTTCTCCCATTACACATAAGTGCTCTCCTTCTTTTAGTGAGAAGTTGAAATTATCTAAAACGGTTTTCTTTTTTGTATATCCAAATGAAATAGCAGTAACTTTTAACATACTACAAAAATAGGGTATTCTTTACACTCCTGCGAAGGTAGCAGTTTATAAAAAAAAACCGATACAAAAGTGTGGATTTTAGCTTTTCTAAATTTAAAAGTATTTCTACGTTTAACCAAATCTAGTAAAATTTAAAAACAGCTATTTTAATGAACTAATAGTAGAATCTAACCAAAACCCTTTTAAATAGGTTATTTTTGCAAGCACAAAACATTACATGAAGGATTATATAATTATAGGTGCTGGCCAGTCTGGTTTGGCTATTGCGTATTATTTGCATAAACAAAATGTTAATTACTTAGTGGTAGACGCAAATACTGAAATAGGAGCACCTTGGTTAAAAAGATGGGATTCTTTAAAGTTATTTACGCCTTCTGAATTTAACAGCTTGCCCGGTTTAAAGTTTCCGCATGAGAAAGGACATTATGCAGACAAGTATGAGGTTGCAGATTATTTAAAGTGTTATGTAGCTGCATTTCATATTCCGGTAGCATTTAATCATAAAATTACCTCCTTAAAAAAAGAAAACGGTGTTTTTAAATTAAAGAGTAATTTAAAAGAGTTTGAAGCAAAAAACGTAATTATTGCTACAGGCCCATTTCATAAACCATTTACACCTTCGTGTCATTTAAAAATATCGAAAGACGTTTTACAGATTCATAGCGAACATTATAAAAGTACAGCGCAGTTGCAAGAGGGCGCCACTTTAGTGGTTGGTGCAGGAGATTCTGGAGTACAGATTTTAAGTGAAATTTCTAAAGCGAATGCTCCGGTTTATTTTTCAGGAAACACAAATATCACTTCGCTTCCGCAAGAAATTTTAGGAAAAACATTGTGGTGGTGGTTTCATAAAGTAGGTTTTTTAACCGCCAATAAATATTCTTGGATTGGTAAAAGGCTCAGTAAAACAGGACAACCAGTGATTGGTACAGATGTAAAAAAACTGTTTAAAAAAGAAAACATTACCTGTGTTGGCAGAACGTTGGATGCAAATGCAGAAAGCATAACTTTCGAAAAACAAGAAGTAACCGATATTAAAAATATTGTTTGGGCCACTGGTTTTAAACCAAATTTTAGTTGGATTGATGGCATTGAGTTAGACGAAAGCAACTATCCTAAAAATTATAGAGGCGTAAGTAAAACGATAGATGGGTTGTATTTTTTAGGCTTGCCGTGGTTGTACACAAGAGGTTCTGCTACTTTAGGCGGTGTGCAAAGAGATGCAAAATATTTAAATACATATCTTTTCAAAAAAGAAACAAAAAAGGCTTTGGTGTAATTTTTAGTTTCAATTTTAGAACATAAAAAAGACAGCTATTTTAGCTGTCTTTTTTATTGGGTATACTTCTTACAAATTAAGATTTAATAGTTGGTTTTGGCGGATTGGGCAATTCTTTAAAGCCCATATTAAACAGGGTAAATCCGAAAATATCTGCATACTGTTCTATGGTTTTGGCAACAGGTGTTCCTGCACCATGACCAGCATTGGTTTCTATTCTAATTAAAACAGGGTTTTCTCCTGCTTGTTTTTCTTGCAACTCTGCTGCAAATTTAAAACTATGTGCTGGCACAACTCTATCGTCATGATCTCCAGTAGTTATTAAAGTTGCAGGGTATTTGGTTCCTTTTTTAACGTTGTGTACTGGCGAATATCCTTTTAAATAATTAAACATTTCTTTGCTATCATTTGCGGTTCCGTAATCATACGCCCAACCTGCGCCTGCCGTAAATGTATGATAGCGCAACATGTCTAAAACACCAACTGCAGGCAAAGCAACCCGCATTAAATCGGGTCTTTGCGTCATTGTTGCGCCCACTAGAAGCCCGCCATTAGAACCACCACGAATGGCTAAATAGTCTGATGAAGTATATTTTTCTTCAATTAAATATTCTGCCGCAGCAATAAAATCATCAAAAACATTTTGCTTTTTTAACTGGGTACCCGCATCGTGCCATTTTTTACCAAACTCGCCAC
>JBLHGY010000070.1:0-8486 GCA_047616665.1 Polaribacter sp. | reverse complement strand
TCTTTATTGCGCCAATTTATCCACTAATAAATTCTGTAATTCTGTTTTCTTTACCTAAAAGAATGCACAGTTCTATGGCAGGATTAATCATTATTTTTTCAGCTTTAGGAGGAACTTTAGGTTCTCGTATCATTGGATACTTGTTTGAAAACATTGGTGGTGGTAAAGCATTCTTTTTTACGCTAATACCAATGGCTTTCCTATTAATTTCTCTATTTATGTTTAACAAAAAGATTAAAGTATATGAAAATTCACGTTCATAAGTCTAAACTTATAAACCAACTATTAAAGCAAGAAGACACTACAAAAAGTAATACAATAACTATAGAAGATACTGGTAAAAAAGAATTTATTTTAAAAAACCAAAAAGGCGCGTCCGTTAAAATTAAAGGCACTTATCATTTAGGTAATTTATTACAAGAAGTTGCACTGCTAAAAAATGAAGAAGGTTTTGTATCCTTAAAAAAAATTAAAGAAAAACCAACAAAAAGAATCTCTAGATTAATTAAAAAGTATTATTGGAAAACATTAACCAGAAGTACCAATAATGAAGATCTATTTAAAGTTTTAGAAGATGAAAAAAGAGCAAGCGATGTTTTTCGAATTTATGTACCAGAACAAGATTTGGTTGCTAAAGAGTTTTATCAAAAAACAGCAAAAAAACACAGCCAAGTAAAAATTGAGCTTTTACCTGAAAAAATTACCAATGAATATATCGAAAATCATCTATCTAAACCAGGTATTCTATCTTTAAAGATTGATTCAGAAACAAAAAAAAGTGTGCCTTATATAGTTCCTGGTGGTCGTTTTAATGAAATGTATGGTTGGGACAGTTATTTTATTGCTTTGGGTTTAATGATTGATGATAAGTTTAAACGTACCAAAGGAATTATTGATAATTTAGAATATCAAATTTTACACTATGGCAAAATTTTAAATGCCAATAGAAACTACTATTTATCACGTTCTCAACCGCCTTTTTTTACATCATTAATTAAACAATTTTATGAAAAATACAGTGATAAACTAACTGTAAATTGGTTAGAAAATAAATTAAATACTGCCATTAAAGAATACCAAGAAGTTTGGATGACAGAAAGCATTCGGTTATCAGAAAATGGGTTAAACAGGTATTTTGGTGAAGGAAAAAAAATACCCATAGAAACAGAAAAAGGACATTTTAATTTTATTTTAAAAAAATACGCAAAAAAACACCAATTAACAGTAGAAGATTTCGAAGAAAAATATAAAAATGATATTTTAAAAGAACCAGAATTAGACGAATATTTTGTGCACGACAGAAGTATGAGAGAAAGCGGGCATGATACTTCAACGCGATTAGATGGTGTTGCTTCACATATTAACCCTGTGTCGTTAAATTCCCTATTATATCAATTTGAAACAGATTTTGCGTATTTAATAAAAACGTATTTTAAAGACTCTTTTTTATACAATAACACCAAAATATCTAGTGCTTTTTGGTTGCGAAAAAGTGAAAAAAGAAAAGAAAAAATTCAAGATTTATTGTGGAATGTAGAAGATAAAAATTTTTATGACTATAATTTTAAAACTAAAAAACCTCATAAATATGATTCTGCAACTAATTTTTATCCATTATGGGCAAAAATTGCGACCAAAGAACAAGCGGAAAATTTAGTGAAATTACATTTGCCAAAACTTTTATGCAAAGGAGGCATCGCTTCTACAAGTGCTTTAAAGAATGATACAGAAAATGATACACCAAGCAGGCAATGGGATTATCCTTATGGTTGGGCACCGCATCAAATGTTACTTTGGCAAGGTTTAATACATTATAATTACAATGCCGAAGCACAAGAATTAATTTACAGATGGCTTTGGTTAATTGTAAAAACTGCAGTAGATTATAACGGCTTAATTCCAGAAAAATTTGATGTGTTAAAATGTACACACAAAACAAATGTAGAATATGGTAATGTTGGCGATACTTTTAAATACATACCAAATGGTGGTTTTGGTTGGACAAATGCTTCTTATAAATTAGGTTTAAAACTTCTAGAAAAGAAATATCTAGATGAACTAAATTTAGTAACCAATCCGGATGCCCTTTTTGTTTAAAATTCAATGAATTTAAAAGTTTAATCTTTAATTCTCTTTTAAAACAACTTTTTACTAAGATGAACCCCATTTATGAAATTATTTTAAATAGAATATTTTCATTTTTGAAACCCATTCCATACACATTTCACTGCACTCCTATCGTGGTTTCGTAAAAAGCGTATGTACGCGCCCCTTTCCTATTTTTTAAATAGTGTCTGGTCGTTAACAGACGATTTTTATAATTTGAATTATTTTTGATGTCATTTTCAGTTACTTTTTATAAGGTGATGCCTTAGCATCAATCGATTAAAAATAAATGGTAAGGGCGCAAAAAGAAACATATTTAATGTTGCTATGTTTACGACCAGACACTAAATAGGTACTTGCGTACCCTGAAGGGTTTCATTACATTTTTAAAGAAACTTTTAAAAAGAAAAAAATTAAAGAAAAACTGAAAGAAATAATTTCGCTTTAACCCAAAGCAAAGTAACAGAATGCAGCACATTACAGTAGCTTTTTAATTAGGTATTATCCTGTGGATGATTCCTAATTAAAAGCTATTTAGAACAATCTTCATATATGTTGCTCCCTATAATTCTCTATTCTGTAAAATATCCTAGAAATTCTTGTAAGCACAATAAACATGGTTATTGGGGTGTTCTAACATTCGTCAACAAGTATTCATGAAACTTGTTTATACATCTTCATATTCAGAAATTTTAAAGATTTTAACAGGTATACCCTTTTTAATAAGGTCTACAACAATTACATTTAAAAGAACAACATAAAAAACACCCCGAAATACGAGCTGAAAATGCTCACAATTATTATCAAAACACCCCATAAACAAAGCGTTTATGGGGTATATAGAAATTATAAAACAAGAAGTGTTCTTATCTTGCAAACTGTGTTACAGTTGAAATTTTACCATCTAAATTAAAATAAAACATTTCCATCAATTCTTTTTCCCAGATTTTCCCAGATTTTAATACTCTACGTTCATTTGAATACATCATCACTCCAGAAGCAGCATCTGAATTTGCGATTTTAATAGGAATAATTGAGTAAGGCGTCCAAGTAACCGATTTATACGAATCGAATAAACCTGCAAGCTCTTTATTACTCAGTTTTATTACTTTTCCTTTGTAATCATTAATGGTTATTTGGTCTGCAAAAAAGGCACTTACTGCTTTAGCGTCCAATTTATTGTAGTGCCCAACCATGGTTTCTAACATTTCAGTTTCATTTCTATTCGAAAACATAAATGGACGACCAGTAAATTCACCAGGCGTTTTTCCAAAATATTTTCCTCCAGAAGATGCTCCGAAATTTACAGAGTCAATGGCTCTCCATTGTTTAAACCCTGTTACTTTTCCTGCTTTGTTAAGAAAAAACATTTCCATTAAGTCTAATTTTTCATAAGACCCGTTTTTATAATCACGTTCTTCCTTAGACCATGTTAGTACTTGCTGACCTTCTTGACCATTTAAAGACAAAGGCACAACTTTATAAGGTTTCATACTAATTGAATTCATAGAAGACAACCAGGCTTCTGTATCAGCTTTGCCATTTTCGCCAAGAAAAGAGGCATCGTAATAACTAATTACTTGCGCTGCATCTTGATTGCTGTATGCTTCGGCGATTCCCATCACAGCTTTAGTAGAAGCATCATCGCCAATAGAATATGATTTTCCGTTATTTTCACCTTCTCCAAGATAGGCACCTCCGCTGTTATTACAACTGTAAATAGTCAATGTTACGATTGCTACAATAATGATTTTAATTTTCATCGATTTTAAATTTTTGGGTTATTTATAGTACAAACATAAGAAAATATTTTTATTAGTTTCTTTTACACACTAATTACACACCCTTGATTACTTACAGAAGTACATTAAATTGAATCTTTTTAATTAAAACGAGTACTCGTAATTAATTTTATGAGAAATTCGTGATCGTTTTTATTTAAACTTCTTTAAGATGCTTTAAAGTTGTATCAACATCAAATATTAATATTATTACTTAGCTATTTAAATTCTTAATCTGTATTGTATATACTCCAATATTTTTGCATCTAAAATCGAAAGAATAGCTATTTTTTTCTGCTCTGTGAAATATCCTAAGAGATACCCAAATTTTGTAATTATAGAGTCTAAGAAAACATTTTATAACAATTAGAGGAATATCGCATTTGGGCACTATTTGTCAGATTAAGCCGCGCTGAGCAACTTATTCCATAAAAAAATCTCCCAACTTGTTCACAAGGAACACGCTGGGAGATCACATATAAAAATTTATTATTCAATATTCAAAGCAAAGGTCAATTCAAAATCAGTATCACCATCATTAGAACCCGAAGTAGCTGTTTTTACATCTGGCTGGTGCTGTAGCCTAACGGTAAATGATGCTTCAGAAGATGCTGTACCACCCGTTGTCCAAACGCTAGACAAACCAACAGGGTTCCCATTTTCATCCGCATCGTTGTAATTTATTGGATCTGCAGTTGCATCTATATTCCCGTTTCCGGTAGGATCGGAAAAGACATTTTCTGTGAAACTAAAGAAGAACTGGTGCTCATTGTCCTCTTCAAGAATTTCATCACCAATATTTTCAACGTCTGATGGATCTAAGGCATTTAGAATTTCATAGGTTAATGTATATTCGGTATCGGCAGCAAGTGTAATCGCATCTAAAATTTGTAATTCTTGTATACCTGTTCCGTCAGGATCTTGAGCAGAAGCTCTTACCACGTCGCTGTTATCGGCCGTATTCGTGAAAATAAGGGTAACATCTGTAAATACTTCTACTTCGTTTTCTTCTTCTGGTGCAACATCATCGTCATTACTACAACCAATAATTGTAATAACTGAAAATAAAATTGCTAATAATTGTAAATTTTTAAATGGATTTATTGTTTTCATCTTTTTTTTCTAATTGTTTTATTTTTATTGAATGGTACTATCTGTAGAAATCTTTAAAATTTAAGGACCTCTGCTTGGCATAGACGTATACCTGGGCAGCTTTTTTCTATTCATTTTTAGCATTTGTTTTAAGCGTATATTTTAGTGTGAATAGTAAGTTTCTACTAGCTTCATCGGCGAAATAGCGCATTTCATTGAGGTAGTCTCGATACCTGGTATTCAATAGGTTTTGAACGCTAATACCTCCACTCAGGTTTTTCCTTCTAAAGGTCCATGATAAATCCAGTAGAAAGTAGCCATCAGTTGCGGTTGCAAAGTCAAATATTTCAGAGTTCGTTGTTAGTTGCACTGCTCCATCAACCAAACTTTCGGGTGTAATTGTTCGTGGTGCTTGAAATTGTCGAAAGGCATAACTAGGGCGAATAGACCATCTAGAGGAATCAAAGAACCCTACTTTACCTTGGTTCCATTTCAGTTCAACATTCGTAGAAATCGGTGGTTGGTTGATTAAGGGAGCATCATCACCTACATTTCTAGACCATAAGTAGCTTGCGCCAAAAACACTCGAAATTTTATCGGTCCATTCTTTTTTCCAACGGTAATCTGCACCAAAGAAAAGCGCATCTACTTGATCAAAAATAAATGCAGGCATTGGGCCCCGTATTGTTCCGAAAACTCCAATTGGCCGATCAAAAACGTAATTTTCTATAAAATGTGAATACACTGTTAAGTTATGTCTATTTCCATTTTTATGGGTCTGAAATTCATTGATGAATTTATAGCCTCGTTCTGGATGCACAGTACTTTGATTTAAAGAGATCACTTCATCGGTACTCAATTTGCCATTGGTATCTGTAAATCTTAGCAAGCCAAAGGTTGTTTTAAACCCATGCTGTCCAAAACTAAACAGTTCTTCCATATTTGGCGTGCGCCATGCAGTTCCAATATTTGTTCTAAAAGTGCTGTTTTCAGAAAGTTGCCGAACGTAACCCAATGATCCAGTAAAATTGGTGAAGGTATAATGGTCTCTAAAAATATCTTGATTGATTTCCCTACCGCGTACATCATGGGTTTCTAAATCAAACCGCAAGCCGGCTTCCATCATGTTTTTTCCAAATGTTAGGCTTTCAACCGCAAAAACACTAACCCTATCTGTATTGTAGTTGGGAATATATGGAGTGGTCTGAGTACCTGGGTTATTGTCGTTATTTTGACTAAAATATTGAGCGCCCAGCAAACCACTTAATCCATACCATTTAGGGTGCTTCCATTCCAATTGATAGTCATAGGTAAGCAAATCGAGATTAATAATAGGCAGCTCGGCATTTCGCCGTACATCAAATTCATCTCTTTTGTTTAATTGCACACCACCAATTAGGCTAAGCTTTGCCCCTTGTGCATACCACCAATTTATTTCAGCCTTCGCCAAATGGTGTTGGGTTTTTTGGTTGGGTTGGTTAATTTCATAGGAAAAAGGATTTATAATAATAGGCTCATTTGAATTAATGGCACGAATAAACGAATCTGGACTGTTGGCGATAGAAGCGCGCAAGAGTGCTAAGTTCTGGTCAACAAAGCTATAGTTCAACTTAAAATCCCATTTATTTAGGTGGTGCAAAACGCCAAAACTAAACGCTTTTTCTTCTTTTCCAGAATTCGTCAAGTTATAATCTGCTGTGTTGCGATCGCCAATTTTGGTATAATTTCCATTTGCAAAATAGCTCCAATTTTCAGTTCCCTTTCCAATTTCAAAATTGGTATTGTAGCCTTTGCCATTGGTTTGGTAGCCTGTGCCTACAACTGCATGCAATGGATTGTTTAAAAGTAAAGGATTGGGCTCAATAATAATGGCACCTCCCAAAGCTTCAGGGCCGTATCGAACGCCAGCAGCACCCTTAATCACAGTGATGCTGTTTGCCGAAGCAATGTCTATTTCTGGGGCATGATCGGCACCCCAATTTTGAAAGCCATGTTTTAGACCATTATTCAATACCAAGATTCGATTCCCATACAAACCGTGAATAACAGGTAATTGTACATTGGTACCGGTTGACATGAATGTTACTCCTTGCTGCTGTGACAGGACTGCCGCCAATGATTGGGTTGGATTGCTGGTAATTTCTTTCTTTCCAATCGTAACTTGTGAAATTGTTGCAGTCCCTTTCTCTTTTCTTCGTTTTGCTTGAATGATTACTTCGTTTAATCCTGTAACTTCTTGGGTTAGATAAAAGTGTATGGCGGAATCATGTTCATGGTCTTTTGTCGAATTAGTATAACCCAAGCATGAAATAATAAGCGTATTATTTTTTGTACATAAATTATCGATTTTAAAAGCACCATCAGCATTGGTAGTGGTGTATTTTTTTATGCCCTTAATTTTAATAACAGCATTGAAAATAGGTGCTTCTGTATTGGCATCTAATACTTTTCCACTAAGGGAATACCCACAGGTTTCTTTTTGAGCTAGTAGCAATGATGACCCCATGAATAAAAAGAGTACTATTAGAAAGTGGTATTTCATTTTGAAGGGCATTCGAAAATTGTTTTGGTTTTGTAGTACTTGACTTCTCATCTTAAAAGAGGGTCTATTTATGAGCTGTTTTCTAGTGCTAGAGGAGTCTTAAAATTTACAGCCACAGTGCACTCGATAAAACGGCAATTTTTATGATACCGTTACCCAAGGTTTTTATGCTTTATTACTGGTTTTTTTGTTCTTAATTTTTATAATTTTTGAGCTGTTATTACATTTAAGAATTCATTTCGAACTTCGGTTTTTGAAAAGCAGCCACCGTATTCTAAAGTAGTTGTAAAACTACTTTGGTCTTTAATTCCTCTTGAAGACACACAAAGGTGTTTTGCGGTTACCGAAACAATAACATCTTTCGTATCTAAAACCTCTTGTAGATCATTTAAAATCTGAAGCACCAAACGTTCTTGAACTTGCGGACGACGTGCATAATAATCTACTAAACGATTAATTTTAGACAATCCAATTACCTTGTCTTTTGGAATGTATGCTACATTCGCATGTCCGATTATTGGTAAAAAGTGATGTTCACAAGCAGAATCTATCGTGATATTTTGTTCAATGAGCATTTTTTTATATCCGTACTTATTTTCAAATATTGAAAGTTTTGGTTTATTCGCTGGATTCAATCCATAAAACAACTCTTTTACATACATTTTTGCTACACGATGCGGAGTTCCAGATAAACTATCATCTGTTAAATCTAGCCCCATCTCTTGCATGATCATTTTAAAATGATGTTGTATCTTCTTAATTTTCTCTTCATCTGATCTATCGAAGGCATCTGCACGTAAAGGTGTTTTAGTACTTGTTGAAAAATGCGTATCTCCTATGATTTGAATTTGTTCTTTATCTTTCATTAGTGCAGCAATTAGTAGTGTTACATTGGCAATATTTTTTATTGTAGAGATGTAATACTGTCAATGTAAGTGCTGGAAAATAAATAGCTTGCTCACTTA
>JBLHGY010000069.1:0-8588 GCA_047616665.1 Polaribacter sp. | reverse complement strand
CACCTATTTGTAATTTTGGTTTTGTAATTTCTGTGGTTTCTGGTAATTCCTGATTTTGTCCTGAGATGGCATTTTTTATTTTATCAAACTCCGTTTCATTTATTGTCCAAGTATTAAATGTTGTGGTAATATCTCTCGCCATTATACCAAATTTCCAATTATTTCTTTCAAATTGAATACCAACATCAAATCCGAAGCCCCATGAAGAAGCAAAATCACCAATGGTTCTTCTTACTATTTTAGCATTTACACCAAGTTTTAAATCTTTAAAAATAAGATTTCTAGCATAGGCAAAATTAAAAGCATAATCTGCAGCAGAAAAGAGGCTAATTCTATTAAAATCTATATTTCCTTCGCTGTCAATTAGTTCTGTGGTATTTAGAATATCATCCACTCCAAAACGGATAATAGAAATTCCTAGTGCACTTTGTTTGTCTATAGGCATTGCAAATGCGGCATGATTATAATTAGCAATACCTGCAAAATAAGAAGCATGCATTAAAGACCCCTGATAGTCTTCTATACCAACCAGACCAGCAGGATTCCAGTATATAGAATTTACGTTATTAGAGGTGGCCACAATAGCTTTACTCATTCCTAAACCAGCAGCATCTACCCCAATATTTAAAAATTCATTGGAGTAATTTCTAAAAGCTTGCGCATTTAAAAATAATGAAAAAAATAAAAATAAAAATAAAATTCTAAGTTTCAAAAGCATCATAATTTCTTCAACAAATATCTTAAATACTATTAAACTAACATTGGTTTTGTTTAAATATTGTTTAACAAAGTGGAATTTGAATCTTTTCGCTTATAAATGAACTAATTCTTTTTTCTAACCACGTATTTTCTTGTGGCTTAAACGATTGTATAAAACCACAATGCCCTCCATAATCTGTAATTTCTAAATAAAAATATTTAGACTGCAATGCGGCTTTGGTAGGGTAACATGCTGGCGACAAAAATGTATCATCTTTTGCATTTACCAATAAGGTAGGTCTATCAATTTTTGATAAATAAGGTTTAGAACTTGCTTTTTTCCAATAATCCTCTGGACTCTCAAAACCAAATACAGGAACCGTATATAGTTTTTCTAAATGTTTAAATTTTGTTGCTTTAAACAATTTATCTTTATTTAAAAGATATTCTGGAAATTTATACGCTTTCTCTAAAATTTTATTTTTTAGTGTTTTGAAAAATATTTCAACATATAGTTTATTTTTTATTTTATCCATCTCTTGCTCTGCAGACGTTATATCTACAGGAACAGAAATGGCTACACCTCCTTTTATTTTAGAGGACAATTTTTCTTGATATTCACCTAAGTATTTTAAAGTTAAGTTACCTCCTAAACTAAAACCAACAAGTACTATGTTGTCGTAGTTATAGTTTTCTAAAAGATGTGCTATTACAAAGGCAACATCTTCCGTTTTTCCGCTGTGATAAGTAGATAATAACAAATTATCTTCACCACTGCAACTCCTTAAATTAAAACAAACAGTATCTAATCCTTTCTTATTTAGGTGATTAGATGTAGAGGCAATATACTTGGATTTAGAGCTTCCCTCTAAACCATGAATTAATAGAACTAATGTTTTAGCGCCTACAAAAGAAAAATCCAGGTCAATAAAATCAGCATCCCAAGTGGTAATTCTTTTTCTAGTATAGCTGCATATATCTTTTGTGAAAAGTGGCCGATACATCGTATTAAAATGGCCGTTTTTAAATGGTAAAGTAGGAGAGAAGTCTGATTTTATGATAGGCATCTAATAATTTTATTTTTATAATTTTTTAAAAATACATAAAAAATTAATAGTTTTAGAAAATTACCCAAGTAGGATTTGTTATTTTAGCCATTAAATTAATAATAAAAATGAAAAAACATATTCCTAACTTATTAACGCTTGGAAATCTTTTTTGTGGAACAGTTGCAACAATTTATGCGGTTCAGGGAAATTTTGAAATTGCAGGTATCTTAGTCGTTTTAGGCATATTTTTTGATTTTTTTGATGGATTTGCTGCAAGAATCTTAAATGTTTCTGGAGAATTAGGAAAACAGTTAGATTCTTTGGCTGATATGGTTACTAGTGGTGTTGTACCAGGTATTATAATGTTTAAGTTGTTGGCTACAAGTCCAAATTCAGATACCTTAGAAAACGCACCTATAGTTATGAATTGGATGCATTTCAATTTTGCTCCAATTCAGCTTCTTGGTTTATTACTTACTTTAGGAGCTTGTTACAGACTTGCTAAATTTAATATAGACACGAGACAATCAGAATCTTTTATTGGTCTGCCAACACCAGCAATGAGTTTGTTTATAATCTCTTTGCCTTTAATTCAAGAATACTCCACGATCGAATCTATTCAAAACGTACTATCCAATCATTATTTTCTAATCTTGGTAACCGTATTATTAACCTATTTAATGAATGCTGAATTGCCATTATTTTCTTTGAAGTTTAAGGAGTACGCTATAAAGAATAACTTCATTAAATATTTATTTTTATTAATTTCATTAGTAATGCTGTTGACATTGCAACTTGTATCAATTCCCTTGATAATTGCATTTTATGTTTGTTTATCGGTAGTATCTAATCTCAGAAGAACAACGTAGCTTGCAATTATTTAGCGGAGTATTGCACTTATAGTTCAATAAAAAAACATCCATAAATAATAGTTTATGGATGTTTTTTTATGATTTGTTGCCTTTCTTATTTCTAAAATATTTTTTTTCTTTTTAACTCAAAATCTTTACCTAGGTAAACTTTACGAACCATTTCATCGGCAGCCAATTCTTCGGGTGTTCCCTCTTTTAAGATACTTCCATTGTACATTAAGTACGTTTTGTCTGTAATAGCTAAAGTTGCTTGTACATCATGATCTGTTATTAAGATACCAATATTTTTTTCTTTTAACTGTGCAACAATACTTTGTATGTCTTCCACGGCAATAGGATCCACGCCTGCAAAAGGTTCATCTAATAGAATAAAATTAGGGTCAGAAGCCAAACAACGTGCTATTTCTGTTCTTCTCCTTTCACCACCAGATAACAAATCTCCTCGGTTCTTTCGAACATGCCCTATATTAAATTCTTCTATTAAAGATTCTAATTTTATTTTTTGTTCTTTTTTAGACCGTCCGGTAAATTGTAAAACGGACATAATATTATCTTCTACAGACAATTTTCTAAAAACAGATGCTTCTTGCGCTAAGTAACCAATTCCCTTTTGCGCCCTTTTGTACATGGCATCTTGTGTTATTTCTTCATCATTTAAAAATATTTTACCTGCATTTGGCTTTACCATGCCCACAATCATGTAAAAAGAAGTGGTTTTACCAGCACCGTTAGGTCCTAATAATCCAATGATTTCTCCTTGCTGAACTTCCAAAGAAATGTCTCTTACAACCTTTCTGCTTCCATAAATTTTCTGAATGTTCTCTGCTCTTAAAATCATATTTTAAAAAATGTGTACTGTTGCTTTCGTAAATGTAATAAATAACTGTGTTAAGATTCTTAAACAATTAGACATTTATGCTTCTTTACTTTCTTCTTCCAGCGCTTCCCAATATTCTAGTGCTTTTCTTAAATGCGGAATTACAATAGTACCACCAATTAAATTAGCAATAGACATTGTTTCCATCATTTCTTCTTTTGTAACTCCGTTTTTCTTTGCTGCTTCTAAATGGTATTGTACACAATCATCACATCTTAAAACAGCTGAAGCTACTAAGCCTAAAAGCTCTTTAGTTTTTACTGGTAAATGACCTTTTTGAAAGGCATTGGTATCTAAATTAAATATTCTTTTAATTACTTTATTGTCAGAAGCTAATATTTTTTCGTTCATTTTAGAACGATAATCATTAAACTCTTGTACTTTATTGTGCATCTTTTTTTTGTTTTTTAATCACCATTCTAGAAACTTTAATACTTATCTCATACAAAACAAGTATTGGTATTGCAACAATTACCTGGCTCGCAACGTCTGGAGGCGTAATAATAGCAGCCAAAATTAATACGACTACCAATGAATGTTTTCTGTATTTTTTTAAAAACTCTGGAGTTACCAGACCAATTTTTGTTAAAAAATAAACCAATACAGGCAGTTCAAATAAGACAGAAACACCTAGTAACATATTGGTAACTAACCCTATATGAGATTCTAGTGTGAAGTTGTTCTGAATTACATCTGAAATTTTATAATTATATAAGAAATGTATTGATATTGGCGCAATTACATAAAAACTAAATGCAATACCACAGAAAAATAAAAACGAAGCAATAAATAGAAACCCTCTAGAGCTTTTAACCTCTTTCTTTGTTAAACCTGGAGAAATAAAACGCCAAAGTTCCCATAGTAAATAAGGAAATGCTAATATGATTCCTAAAATTAAAGAGGACCAAATAGCAGTCATTAATTGCTGTGTTGGTTTTAAACTGATTAAATTATCAGTAAAAGCGACGTTACAAAAGGTACTATCCATCCCGAATAAATTAAAAAAATCACAGAATATTTGATACGTTATAAAGTCTGATTTTCTATGTGCCAGTAAAAAGTGATTAAACACTTCTTTTTGAAAAACAAATAGTAGAATACCAATAATAAATATGGCTGCTGCGCTTCTTACTAAATGCCATCTTAACTCTTCTAAATGCCCTAAAAACGACATTTCATTTTTTTCCTCTTTCATTAGAAAATTCCTTCTTTAATTAAGTCGTGTAAATGAACTACACCAATATATTTTTCTTGCGCATCAACTACCAAAATTTGAGTAATGTTATTGCTCTCTAATTTTTCTAAAGCTTCAATAGCCATCGCATTTTCTTGAACAGTTTTTGGGTTTTTACCCATGATATCTTTTGCTGTGAAGTGGTTGATGTCTGTTGTTTTACTTAACATACGTCTCAGATCTCCATCGGTAATAATACCTACTATTTTCTCATTTTCTAGAACAGCAGTAACTCCTAATCTTCTTTCAGAAATTTCTACAATTACTTTTGCTACAGAATCTGAAGCATTAACTTTAGGTATTTGGTTGTTTTCAATTAAGTCAGATACTCTAAGGTACAAGCGTTTTCCTAGTGCACCTCCAGGATGGTATTTTGCAAAATCCTTCTTAGTAAACCCTCTTAAATCCTGCAAGCAAACAGCTAGAGCATCTCCCATAACTAGTTGGGCAGTTGTGCTTGTAGTAGGTGCTAAATTATTAGGACAAGCTTCTTTTTCTACAAAAGTATTCAAAGGAAAGTCAGCATTTTTACCTAAAAAAGAGTCTACGTTGCCCGTAATTGCTATGATTTTATTTCCATAATTTTTAATTAAAGGAACTAGTACTTTAATTTCTGGCGTATTCCCGCTTTTAGAAAGACAGATTACAACATCATTCTCTTGCACGTTTCCTAAATCTCCATGGATTGCGTCTGCGGCATGCATAAAAATTGCCGGTGTTCCCGTAGAATTAAATGTAGCTACTATCTTTGTAGCAATATTGGCACTTTTACCAATTCCTGTTACAATTACTCTTCCATTTGAATTTAAAATAAAATTAACTGCCTTTTCGAAGTTTTCGTCTAATAATTTTGCTAAATTCGCGATAGCCCTGCTCTCCAATAAAATGGTTTCCTCGGCAGTTTGTAAAATTGGATTTATTTTTTTCAATATTTTGGGGTTTTATCAGAATAAAAAAAAGTTATATCTTTAGTTTAATAAACAAGCAAATTTACTACAAATAAATAGTTTCATCAAACTTTAAAAAAGGTTTGTATTTTGTTTTTAACTTTAAACGAATATTTAATAAATGGATTTACATAGTCCTCTAAAAAAATACTTTGGATTTAATAAATTTAAAGGTTTACAAGAGCAGGTTGTTAAAAGTATTATAAACAGAAAGAACACCTTTGTTATAATGCCAACAGGAGGTGGTAAATCTCTTTGTTATCAACTACCGGCTTTAATGCAAGAAGGTACCGCAATTGTGGTTTCTCCTTTAATTGCATTAATGAAGAATCAGGTAGATGCCATTAGAGGTATCTCTGAACACCATGGGGTAGCGCATGTTTTAAACTCTTCTCTAAATAAAACAGAAATTGCTCAAGTAAAGGCAGATATAGATAGCGGAATAACCAAACTTTTATACGTAGCTCCAGAATCTTTAATAAAAGAGGAATACGTTTTATTTTTAAAAACGCAGAAAATTTCTTTTGTAGCTATTGACGAAGCACATTGTATTTCTGAATGGGGTCATGATTTTAGACCAGAATATAGAAATTTAAAACATATTATTAAGGCTATTGATGACGTACCTATTATTTGTTTAACTGCAACGGCAACAGAGAAAGTACAAGAAGATATTTTAAAAACTCTTGGAATTACCGATGCGAATAGATTTAAAGCGTCTTTTAACAGACCTAATTTATTTTATGAAGTAAGACCTAAAACTACAGAGGTAGAAAAAGATATTATCCGTTTTGTAAAACAACGTGTAGGAAAGTCTGGAATTATTTATTGT
The DNA here is from genome assembly GCA_047616665.1 of Polaribacter sp. Classification (GTDB taxonomy): domain Bacteria; phylum Bacteroidota; class Bacteroidia; order Flavobacteriales; family Flavobacteriaceae; genus Polaribacter. Next base: position 2,078 of record JBLHGY010000069.1, on the reverse strand, counting down.
TTAAGTAGAAAGAAAGTAGAAGAAGTTGCACAGATTTTACAAGTAAACGGATTAAATGCAGTGCCGTATCATGCAGGTTTAGATGCAAAAACACGTGTAAAGCACCAAGACATGTTTCTAATGGAAAATTGTGACATTGTAGTTGCAACCATTGCATTTGGTATGGGAATAGACAAACCAGATGTTCGTTTTGTGATTCATCATGATATTCCTAAAAGTTTAGAAAGTTATTATCAAGAAACAGGAAGAGCCGGTAGAGATGATGGCGAAGGCTATTGTTTGGCTTTTTATGCATATAAAGATATAGAGAAGCTAGAAAAATTTATGTCTAGTAAACCCGTTGCAGAGCAAGAAATTGGACATGCTCTATTGCAAGAAGTTGTGGGTTATGCAGAAACGTCTATGAACAGACGTAAATATTTGTTGCATTATTTTGGTGAAGAATTTGATGCCATTACAGGTGATGGAGCAGATATGGACGACAATTCTAGAAATCCGAAGAAAAAGCACGAAGCGAATGAAGATGTTGTTAAATTACTTTCTGTTGTAAAACAAACACTTCAAAAATATAAATCTAAAGACGTTGTAAACACTTTAGTAGGAAAGGAAAACGCTTTGTTAACTTCTCACAAAACACATTTGCAGCCATTTTTTGGTATTGGTAAGGATAGGAGTGCTGCTTATTGGATGGCATTAATTCGACAGGTATTGGTAGTTTACTTTATTAAAAAGGAAATTGAACAGTATGGTGTTGTAAAGCTTACTGATAAAGGGCTAATTTATATGGATAATCCGTCTTCTTTTTTAATGACAGAAGATCATTCTTATTCAGAAGAAAATGACCATGCAATTATTACCAATTCAAAGTCTTCTGGTGGTATTGCTGATGCAGTTCTTGTAAGTTTATTAAAAGGTCTGCGTAAAAAAGTGGCAACAAAACAAGGTGTGCCGCCATTTGCTGTTTTTCAAGATCCTTCTTTAGATGATATGGCTTTAAAATACCCAATAAGTCTCGAAGAACTATCTACGGTGCATGGTGTTGGAGAGGGTAAAGCTAGAAAATTTGGCAAAGAATTTGTTTCATTAATTACCAAGTATGTTGCTGAAAATGATGTTTTAAGACCAGATGATTTAATTGTAAAAAGTACAGGGGTTAATTCTGGTTTAAAATTATATATCATTCAGAACACAGATAGAAAACTACCTTTGGAGGATATAGCAAAATCTAAAGGAAAAGAAATGATGGATTTAATTAAAGAAATGGAAGCCATTATCTATTCTGGAACAAAGTTAAATATAGATTATGCTTTAGATGATTTGTTAGATGAAGATCAGCAAGAAGAAATACACGAGTATTTTATGGAAGCTGAATCTGATAGTATTCAAGAAGCTTTAGATGAATTTGATGGTGATTATGACGAAGATGAATTGCGTTTAATGCGTATTAAATTCATAAATGAAGTAGGAAATTAAATTTCTAATTGGCTTACCGCATGTACTTCTTAGCATAACAATATCCTAAAAACTTGTAAATTTTCTTTAAATATAGCTGTTTTTTTAATGTTTTAGAAATAGGTACAAATCTAGAGGGTACAAATTGTTAGCAAAACTCCTAAAAGAATCGCTGTAAACTTCTGCAGATTAAACTTGTGATTTTCAGAACTTTCAAATAGAATGATCGTAGAAATATGCAAGAAAACACCAATAATAAGTGCCGTAATTTCTGTATAATAATTATTAAAAAAGGCAACCTTATCTCCTACTAATACGCCCAAAGGACTCATCAAACCAAAGAAAAAGAGAAATATAAATGTTGTTTTGTTAGAATAGTTCGTGTGTATTAAAAAGGTTGTTAATACAATTGCAATCGGAATCTTATGCACAATAATTGCCCATAATAAATTACCTCCTGAATGATGAATTGGCAAACCTTCAGAAAAAGCATGCAAACATAAACTAACAAAAAGCAAGGTTGGAAACTTCTTACTATCGGCATGCATATGAATATGACCATGTTCTGCACCTTTCGAAAAAGACTCTAAAATAGATTGTAAAATAAGACCTACCAATATAAAAAC
>JBLHGY010000068.1:0-8626 GCA_047616665.1 Polaribacter sp. | reverse complement strand
TCGATCTTCAACAAGAAAAATTAGGTGAAATTCAAGACAAAGCTACGCAAGAATCTTCTTGGATACAACTAATACTTACTATGAAGTTTTGGCTAGATGACTCTTCTGCCTCATTCGAAAAAACCGATATTTTTATTGAAAAATCTGTAAATGCTCGATTTGACTTATTAGATATAAAACCATTAAAAAGCATTATTGATTTCGGAAAATTTATTTTAAAAGAAAAAGTTAACTTCAATTAAGAAGCAATGAAAACAATAGATTCTATACCTACATCCAAAATACAACGCGCATCAAAGCTAGTTACCACTGGGGCCAAAATTGGTGTAAATTATTTAAAATATTATGGTGATAAATTCACCAAATCAGAAGAAGAGGCGAAGGAGAAGTTAAATACAAATAATGCAGAAGATATTTATAATGGCCTGCAACAACTTAAAGGAAGTGCTTTAAAAGTAGCACAGATGTTAAGTATGGAAAAAAGTGTTTTACCGAGAGCATATGTAGAAAAGTTTTCACTTTCTCAATTCTCTGTACCCCCCTTATCCCCTGCTTTAGTTGTTAAAACTTTTAAAAGGTACTTTGGAAAAGATCCGAATGAAATTTATGACAAGTTTGATACTGTTTCCACAAATGCAGCAAGCATAGGGCAAGTGCATAGAGCAGAAAAAAACGGTAAAAAATTAGCTGTAAAAATTCAATATCCGGGAATAGCAGATAGTATTACCTCAGATTTATCGATGGTAAAACCTATTGCTGTTAAAATGTTTAATATTAGAGGTAAAGATTCTGATAGATATTTTAAAGAAGTAGAAAGCAAGCTGGTTGAAGAGACTAATTACGTTTTAGAAGTGGAACAAAGTATTGCAATTGTTGCTGCATGCAAACACATACCGCACTTAAACTTCCCCAATTATTATGCTGATTTATCATCGGATAGAATCATAACAATGGATTGGATGAACGGATTGCATTTGTCTGAATTTTCAACAAATGACCAAGAAGTATCTAACAAGTTGGCGCAAGCTTTATGGGATTTTTATATGTTCCAAATTCATACATTAAAAAAAGTACATGCAGATCCACACCCTGGAAACTTTTTAGTATCTCCAGAAAACGAGCTAATTGTAATTGATTTTGGATGTATGAAAACTATTCCGATGGATTTCTATACACCTTACTTTGAATTAGCTAAACCAGAATGCATTAATGACCCTGTGCTTTTTGAACAAAAATTATATGAATTAGAAATCTTAAGAGAAGACGATTCTGAAGAAGAATTACACTTTTTTAGAGGTATGTTCCACGAAATGTTAAGTTTATTTACACAACCTTTTCATGAAGAGGAATTTGACTTTTCTGATGATATCTTTTTTGGACAAATTTCTGATTTAGGTAGCAAATACATGAAAAGTTCTGAGTTAAAAAACATGAATGGGAATAGAGGTTCTAAGCACTTTATTTACATTAACAGAACCTTTTTTGGGTTGTACAATTTAATGCACGATTTAAAAGGAAAAGAAATTAAAATTAATAATTATAAAAAATTATAATGGCCTTTTTCAACTTTGATGACATACAAAACCTAGAGAAAATTTATAAAATTAATCTAATAAATAGCTGCTCTGGTTTTAAATCAGCTAATCTATTGGGTTCCGTATCGGAAGAAGGGATTTCTAATGTAGCTGTTTTTAGTTCGGTTACTCATTTGGGGTCTAAGCCGCCTACGCTAGGTTTTATTTTACGCCCTACAACTGTTCCAAGAGACACTTATAAAAATATAAAAGATTCAGGTATTTTCACAATAAACCATATTCATCAAGATATCATAGAAGATGCACATCATACCTCTGCAAAATACCCAAAAGAAGTATCAGAATTTGATATGACTGGACTAGAAGAAGAGTTCAAAGGAAATTTTAAAGCTCCTTTTGTAAAAGGTGCTCCAGTTCAAATGAGTATGAAATTTATAGAGGAAGTATATGTTCCTTCTAATGATGTAATGCTAATTGTTTCTCAAATTCAAGAGTTGTATATTGATGACGCATTATTGCAAGAAGATGGCTTAATTAATTTATCTAAAGGAAACGTAGCTGCCATTAATGGTTTAGACACCTACGCAATTCCGGAATTTAATAAACAACTGTCTTATCAGAGACCAAAAAAAATAAGTTAACGTGTATGAAGATTCTAGTCACAGGGGCAACAGGTTATATTGGTAAAAGGTTAATACCTCTTTTACTAAATGATGGACATGTTGTTGTTTGTGCCGTGCGAGATAAAACAAGAGCACAGAATTATTTTAAGGATAGAAAAAATATTATTTTAGTAGAGGCAGATTTTTTAAATTCTCAAAGCTTAGAAAACATACCTAAAGACATCGATATCGCCTATTATTTAATACACTCGATGTCTAATTCGGTAAAAGAGTTCCATATTTTAGAAGAAAAATGTGCTTTCAATTTTAAAAGGTTTGCAGAACAGTCTCAGTTAAAACAAGCCATTTATTTAAGCGGTATCACGAACGACACAAAACTATCTAAGCACCTCCTTTCTAGAAAAAATGTTGAAAAAACATTGGCTTCTAAAAAATATGCATTAACTACTTTTAAAGCAGGTATTATTGTGGGTTCTGGCAGTTCTTCTTTTGAAATAATTAGAGATATTGTAGAAAAGCTACCTTTTATGATTGCCCCGAAATGGTTAAATACGAAAACACAACCCTTAGGCATACGAGATATTTTGTCTTTTTTACACAGCGCAATAGGTCGGAAGGAATTGTACAACAACTCATATGATGTTTTTGGTCCTGAAATATTAACCTATAAGGAAATGTTATACCAATTCGCTGAAGTAAGGAAACTAAAAAGACGCATTGTAACCGTGCCAGTAATGACACCCAAGCTATCCTCTTATTGGTTGTATTTTGTTACTTCGACCTCTTATAAGCTGGCGACAACTTTGGTGAACTCTATGGGCGTGGAAGTCATTGGCAATAAAAGCAATATCAACAGTATTTTAGATGTTCAACCAATGTCATACAAACAAGCTGTTGAATATGCATTTGTAAAAATAAAACAAAATAGTATTATTTCTAGTTGGAAGGATTCCTACATAAGTAGCGGAAAATTAAAAAACTATGTTCACGAGTTTATTAACGTGCCTAAACATGGTTGTTTTAAAGACTTCAAACAAAGAAAAGTAAAAAACAAAAAAGAGGCGCTAGATAAAATTTGGGCAATTGGTGGAGAGACAGGCTGGTATTATGGTACTTTTCTTTGGAAAATTCGTGGTATTGTAGATCAATTTTATGGAGGTGCAGGTTTAAGAAGAGGAAGAAGACATCCTACAGAATTAAATTCTGGTGATGCATTAGACTTTTGGCGCGTTATTTATGCAGATAAAGAAAAAGGCAAACTACTATTATATGCTGAAATGATTTTACCAGGAGAAGCCTGGTTAGAGTTTAAAATAGAAGATGGTAACATATATCAGACAGCTACTTTTAGGCCACATGGCCTTGCTGGTAGATTATACTGGTATTCTGTAATGCCCTTCCATTGGTTTGTTTTTAATGGAATGATTAATAATATCAATAAATAATTTTGAAGAAACAACATCTACCCGAAAAAACATGTCTCGTATGCGACCGGCCTTTTACTTGGCGAAAAAAATGGGAGAAAAATTGGGATGATGTAAAATATTGTAGCGAAAAATGCAGAAGAAACAAGAAAACACAAGCTTAATTTGGTTTCGTAATAATCTACGAGTTCATGACAATACCTCAATAAAAAAAGCCGTACAAAACCACACAAAAGTAATTGCAGTATATTTCTTCGATCCGAAATTGTTTGAATTTGATAAATTTGGAATTCAGAAAACAGCAAAATACCGTGCAAAGTTTCTTATCGAGACAGTTACAGACTTAAAAAAGAATTTAGAAGATTTAAATATTACGCTTCTCACCTATTCTGAAAGTCCTGAGGATAAACTTCATGAGATTTGTGATGCCTATGAAATTGAAACTATTTATACGCAAAAGGAATGGACAAAAGAAGAGGTTACTACTAATAATTTCATAAAAAATACGCTTTCAGAAACGCTAAATTTTGTGGAAGATTATGATCAGTTTTTATACAATCCAACTACAGTTTCTAAAGATTTTTCGAACATCCCAAATGTGTTTACTGCTTTTAGAAAGAAACTAGAAAAGACGGTACAAATTCAGAAAGAAGTTCAAGTTTCAAAATGTACGTCAGAAAATTTAATTGAAAATAAAACAATAATTACAACATTACAAGACTTCGGTTTTGAAGATTTTGAGATACATGAAAACACAGCATTCCCTTTCTCTGGAGGAGAAACTTCCGCTTTAGAAAGATTGAAGAGTTATTTTTTTGAAACTAAAAAGGTTGGCTTTTATAAGAAAACTAGAAACGGATTGCTAGGTGTAGATTATAGTACAAAGTTTTCGCCATGGTTGGCAAACGGTAGCCTATCTGCTAAAACTATCTATTGGAAAATTAAAGAATATGAGGCTGAATTTGGTGCAAATGACTCTACCTATTGGGTAATTTTTGAATTGATTTGGCGAGATTATTTTAAATACATCTCTTTAAAATACAATGCTAAAGTTTTTCAACTTGGTGGGATTTTAGAGAAAGACTACCAATGGAGCTCTGATAAACAGTTAATTAATCAATGGATTCATGGAGAAACAAAAGACGATTTTGTAAATGCCAATATGATTGAATTAAAAGAAACTGGTTTTATGAGCAACAGAGGCAGACAAAATGTAGCTTCTTATTTTGCAAAAGAGCTTCTCTTAGATTGGAGAATTGGTGCAGCGTATTTTGAATCGATGCTATTAGATTATGATGTGCATAGCAATTACGGAAATTGGATGTATGTTGCTGGTGTAGGAAACGATCCAAGAGACAGAAAATTTAATACCCAGCTGCAAGCAGAACGTTACGACGGAAATCATAAATTTAGAAAAATATGGTTGATAAAAACATTGTTTTAATATGAGAAAATTACGATTAATTCTTGGCGATCAGCTAAACAGCCAGCATTCTTGGTTTTTAGAAGCAAATGAGAATGTTACCTATTGTATGTTTGAAATGCGCCAAGAAACAGATTATGTAACACATCATATTCAGAAAGTTGTTGGTTTTTTTGCTGCAATGCGAAATTTTGCTAGTGGGTTAGAAAAATCAAATCATGAAGTTGTTTATTTCAAAATAAACGATACCAAAAACACACAAAGCTTAGTTGATAATTTAGCTTTGTTGCTTAAAGAGAAAAATATTGAAAAATTTGAGTATTTATCTCCCGATGAATATAGATTAGATAGACAATTAAAAGAATTTTCTACGAACTTAAATTTGGAAACAGAAATTTTTTCTACAGAACATTTCTATACAGAAAGAGCAGATTTAGAAACTTTCTTCAAAGGTAAAAAACAATTTTTGATGGAAAATTTTTATCGCAATATGCGGAAGAAACATCAAATCTTAGTAGTGAACAACCAGCCAGAAGGTGGCAAGTGGAATTTTGATGCCAGCAATCGTAAAAAATGGAAAGGAGAAGCGCTAATTCCGCAAGAAATTAGCTTCGATATAGATGTAACCAATATTATTGCTGCTATTGAAAAAGCGGAAATAAAAACGATTGGAAAAATCAATCCTAAATATTTTGAATACCCTGTTTCTAGAAATCAGGCTTTAATTCAATTAACCTATTTCTGTGAGCATTTATTGGTTCATTTTGGAGATTACCAAGATGCTATGCATACAGACAAAATCTATCTTTTTCATAGTAGAATTTCATTTGCAATGAATACTAAGATGATTTCTCCCAAAGAAATTGTTGAAATTGTTTTAGAAACCTATAGAAGGCAAGAAAATGTTATAGATATTTCTCAAGTAGAAGGGTTTATAAGACAAATACTAGGTTGGCGAGAATACATGCGAGGTATGTATTGGATGCTAATGCCAGATTATAAAAAGGAAAATTTCTTTGAGAATAAAAATAAGTTACCAGATTTCTTTTGGACGGGGAAAACAAAGATGAATTGTTTAAAAAATGCCATTAATAACTCACTAGATAACGGATATGCACACCACATTCAGCGTTTAATGATTACCGGTAATTTTGCACTCTTAACACAAATTCATCCAGATGAAATAGATGCGTGGTATTTAGGTATTTATGTAGACGCCATAGAATGGGTTCAATTACCCAATACAAGAGGAATGAGTCAGTTTGCAGATGGTGGTAAAATAGCAACTAAACCCTACGTATCTAGCGGGAGTTACATTAGTAAGATGAGTAATTATTGTGATGCGTGTGTGTATAAAAAAGCAAAGAAATTTGAAGATGATGCCTGTCCTTTTAATACACTGTACTGGAATTTCTTAGACGAAAAGCAAGAAAAATTATCTTCAAATTTCAGGATGAAAATGATGTATAGTGTACTAAATAAAATGTCATCTGAAGACAGGACAAAAATAAAAGAAAAAGCAAATCATATCATAGAAAACTTAGATGAATACTAACAAAGAAGAAATACATGTAGTTTGGTTTAAACGCGATATGCGTTTACAGGATAATGAGGCAATTTACAATGCTTTAGAAGCCAACAAACGTGTGCTTTTCTTATACGTTTTTGAGAACTCATTATTAGAAGATCCGCACTACGATAAGCGTCATTGGAATTTCATAAAACAATCTTTAGCTGATTTAAATACCGATTTAAAAAAATACGACACAAAAGTACTTTGTGTACAAACCGAAGTTGTAAATACTTTTAACCAGCTTTTTAATTATTATAAAATAAACACTGTATTTTCTCATCAAGAAACAGGTTTATTAATCACCTACAATAGAGACAAAGAGTTCACAAGATACTGCAGAAACAATTCGGTTAATTGGGTTGAAAATAATAACAATGGTGTTTTACGAGGATTATTAAATAGAGAAGATTGGTTCGATAAATGGGACGATTTTATGTATGATTCTCTAATTAAAAACGAATATAATGCCGCTAAGTTTATTTCAATTGAAGAAATTACGCAGTTAGAAAAATATTTCCAAATAGTAGATTTAAAAACACCCAAACACAAATATTTTCAAAAAGGAGGGACAAGCACAGCTTGGAGATATGCCAATACATTTTTTGATAAACGCCATGAAAAATACATGTTTAATATCTCTAAACCAGCACTAGCTAGAGAAAGTTGCAGTAGGCTATCTCCTTATATTGCTTGGGGAAACATTTCAATACGCCAAGTATTTAATGAAGCTTTAAGGTGTAAAACAGCAACAAATAAAAAACATTTGAGTGCATTTATCTCAAGATTACGCTGGCAAGCGCACTTTATACAAAAGTTTGAAATGGAACACACCATGGAAAACGCAAGTATAAATAAAGGCTATCAAAAACTAAAGAAGAGTATTTCATTAGAATACCAAAAAGCCTGGGAAGAAGGTAAAACAGGTTTTCCATTAATTGACGCTTGCATGCGTTGTTTAACAGAAACGGGGTATTTAAACTTTAGAATGCGCGCTATGCTGGTATCTTTCTTTACCCATATTTTATGGCAACCTTGGCAAGCGTCCTCTCAGCACTTGTCTCGATTGTTCTTAGACTTTGAACCCGGTATACATTTTCCGCAATTGCAAATGAATGCTGGTGAAACGGGCATTAATCTTCTTAGAATATACAACCCAATAAAAAATAGCTTAGAACATGACGAAGATGGAACATTTATTAGAAAATGGATTCCTGAGTTAGCACACTTAGAAACGCCTTTTGTGCATGAACCTTATTTAATGACACCTTTAGATCAGCAGTTTAATAATTTTGAATTAGGTGTTGATTACCCAAATCCGATTGTAGAAATTAAAGTTGCAAGAAAAAAAGCAAGTGATATTCTCTGGAATATGAAAAAAAATACTGAGGTAAAAAAAGAAAGTGAAAGGATTTTGAGAAAACACACACTTTCGAATAGAGACAGCTTATTAAATACAGATTGATTTAGAAAAATTCTTAAAATGCAATTATCTGTTAATTTTTGTTTAACTAATCGAATAAAATGTTAAACATAATAATATTTTTTGTACCTTTGAGTAATGATATTTAACACAACCCTTAAAAATAAAGATGCTACCGCAACAATGAATGATTTGTTAGGGGAACCTTATAGTTTTGTTAAAGCAATAAAACTAGGTGGTGTTGGATCTAAAAGAATGATCATTGATGCCGTAAGTCCAGGATTTCTAAAATTAATTAATGCTGTTTCAGATATTAATTATGGTAACATAGAAATCAGAGAAAAAGGCATCGTAATTCATATTAATAAAGGTTTAAAAAATTTTAGCTGGGCAATACCCTATTATCAATTGCACACATACAAAACGGAAGGGTTTAGTATACACGCTCAAGGTAACTTTGTAAGATTTAAGAATACGAAGTTATTAAAAGAAAACAAAAAATTTATAGATAAGATTATTAATTGCAAGATAGAAAACAACAAACAATATGATTTCCAATAGCTCAGAACAATTAAGCACTATTTCTATAGATAGAATCATAGAAATGGCTTGGGAAGATAGAACTACA
>JBLHGY010000067.1:0-8772 GCA_047616665.1 Polaribacter sp. | reverse complement strand
ATTTAAATGGTAGTTTTTACGCTTTGTATTTGCGAAAATCTTTATATAATTTTACAGATGCATTAAGTAAATTAGATGCTCAAATTCTTTATAAGACAGTTTTAAAACCAATATTAGGAATCGATGACATTCGAAACGATTCTAAGATTGTATACTCTCAAAATAAAACAGATAGCTTAGAGCTGAAGTCTAAAGTAGATTCAGGAGATTTTAAAGTTTCTTTTGGAATGTTGCCAACAACCATAAAAGAACTAAAAGAAATAGTAGATGCCGATCTATTAATGCCACCAAAGACGACGTATATAGAACCAAAATTAAGAAGTGCATTAACAATCTATGAATTTTAACACATCTTTTTATGTTGAAATTATTACTGTTTAATTTATAAAAAAACTTCATGGAAATACAAAAAAGAATAACCGAAATAAAAAATTCAATTCCAGAAAATGTAACTCTAGTTGCAGTTTCTAAAACCAAACCTGTTGAAGATTTACAAGCGGCTTATGATGCAGGACAGCGTATTTTTGGTGAAAATAAAATTCAAGAAATGGCCAATAAATTTGATGTTTTACCAAAAGATATTCAATGGCATATGATTGGCCATTTGCAGAGTAATAAGGTGAAATACATGGCTCATTTTGTCGATTTAATTCATGGTATTGATAAATTTAAAACCTTAAAAGAAATAAACAAGCAAGCTAAAAAGCACGACAGAGTTATAAACTGTTTGTTGCAAGCAAGAATTGCAAAGGAAGAAACAAAATTTGGTTTGTCTTTTGAAGATATAGCTACTATCTTGCAATCATTAGAATTTAAAGAATTAGAAAACATAAAAGTTGTAGGTCTTATGGGAATGGCAACATTTACAGATAATAAGTCTCAATTAAAAGAAGAGTTTTTATCTTTAAAAAACTTCTTTGATTCGCAACAATTAATAACAGAAAATAACAACTGTAAACTGCAAACACTCTCTATGGGAATGAGCGGAGATTATAATTTGGCAATAGAAAATGGAAGTTCTATGATTAGAGTAGGAAGTTCTATATTTGGTAATCGAAATTAAAATTATTTAATTTCAAGATAAGAAAAAGAATTTGTACACAATATTAGACATTGAAACAACCGGTGGTAAATTTAATGAAGAGGGCATTACAGAAATTGCTATTTATAAATTTGATGGTCACACCGTTGTAGATCAATTTATTAGCTTAGTAAATCCTGAAAAAGAAATTCAGCCATTTGTTGTTAAACTAACAGGTATTAATAATAAAATGTTGCAGAATGCACCAAAATTCTATGAAATAGCCAAAAGAATTTTAGAAATAACCAAAGATGCTACATTAGTTGCTCATAATACTTCGTTCGATTACAGAATTTTAAAGACCGAGTTTGATAGATTAGGATACGATTTCACAAGAAATACGCTTTGTACAGTAGAATTAAGTCAGAAACTAATTTTAGACCAGCCTTCTTACAGTTTAGGTAAATTGATAAAAGCATTAGGAATCCCCATGACAGATAGACATAGGGCTTCTGGAGATGCGCTCGCAACAGTGCAATTATTTAAGTTGCTTTTAGAGAAAGACGTTACTAAAACAATTGTTCAAGATTCTATAAAATACCATGACAAAAGAGTAGAAAAAGAAAGACTGCAAAAATTAATAGCTGCTGTACCTAAAGAATTAGGGTTGTTTTACATACACGGTGCAGACGGAAAAGTAATTTATTTAGGGCGCGGAAAAGATATAAAGTCTGAGGTAAATAAATTATTTTTAAAAGAAACGAAAAGAGCTATTAAAATTCAAGACAGAGCAATCTCTATATCTTTTGAGAAAACAGGAAATGATTTATTTACACGTTTAAAGTATTATATAGAATTAGAAACCTTAGCTCCAAAATATAACTTTCAAAAAGAGAAAAAAGCCTTTTTACAAGATTTTAATAATGCAGATTTTATAATTTTTGATAAAGGCAGAGCTATAGAAGAGCGTGCAGTTATTCTAATAGAAAATAAAGAGGTTTTTGGTTATGGTTATACAAATTTGGCCTTTCAAGAAAATAATATCGAAATTTTAAAGTCTATAGTAACGCCCATTGAAAATAAAGAATTAGCAAAAGCAATTATAAAAAATTATTTGAACAAAAACAATGTTCAGAAAATTGTTAGGTTAGAGAAATAACAAAACGTTTCGTACTTTTTCTTTAGTTGAATCGCGCCTAATGTATTGCCCAAATAAAAATCTTTTAAAATGGGATAAACCACTTTAAAAGAATTGTTAAATTGTTAACGGTTTAAAATAAAAAATTGAAGAAAAAAACATCTCTATTAATTAGTATTATTTTATTTTCCACGATTTTATTTGCTCAAAAAAACAAATCTTCTAAAATGGGACAAACCACTTTAGAAGAACTAGAAATGACCGTTTATGCTAAAGATTCTTCTGCTAGTGCTGTCGTTTTATATGAGCATACGAACCGTTATCCAGATAAACTTAATGATGAAACTCCGAGAACAGATTATTATTATAGAATAAAAATTCTAAATAAAGATTCTTTTAGTTTAGCAAATATTGAAATTAATTTATACCAAAAACAAAAAATTAAAAACATTCATGCCATTGCCTATAACCAAAAGAAAAACGGAACAATAGAAGAAACAACGCTTCTAGAGAAAGATATCTTTACAATAAAAAAAGACCAAAATTGGAGGTCAAAAAAATTCACCCTTCCAAACATAAAAGAAGGAACTGTAATAGAATATAAATACAGTATTTTGTCTCCCTATTTAAGTGTAGATGATTGGTGTTTTCAATCTGATATACCGAAAATTAAAAGCAAATTTGACGCCGCAATATTAGGAAACTATACGTACCACATAAAACTTGTTGGTCCTTTAAAATTAAATTTTAATGAAGTAACAGTAGATAAAAAATGCATTTTTATAGAAGGGATTGGCTCGGGTGCTTGTGTTATATACAATTATTCTATGAATGATATTCCTGCATTTAAAGAAGAAAATTACATGTTAAGTAAAAAAAACTATATCTCTAGACTTACCTTCGATTTAAAGTCGAGCACAAGTTACAGAGGTGTTGTACAGAACTTAACAACTACCTGGGAACAAGCAGATGAAAGTTTAAAAAAACAGTTTTTCAACAATCAAACTTCTAAAAAGAAGTATTTCAAAAAAAATATTCCTGACGGTATTTTAAATACTGAGAACAATTTAATTCGAGCAAAGCAAGTCTATTCGTTTATTCAGAATCATTATTCATGGAATAATAAAAACTGGACAAATGAAGATGCAAAAGTAAAAAAAGCATTTAAAGAGAAAACAGGCAATGTAGGTGAAATAAACATCTCATTATACAACAGCTTGAAAGCAGCAAATATCGATGCCAATTTATTAGTTTTAAGCACTAGAGATAATGGCATGCCCACAAAACTATTTCCTATAATCTACGATTATAATTACGTAATTGTAAAAGCAACTATTGATACTAAAGAATACTACTTAGATGCAACAGATAAATTTTTACCTTTTGGGCAAGTTCCTGAGAGAGCCCTTAATGGAGAGGCTAGAGTTATTAGTTTTAAGGAAGACGGAGAATGGACAGCATTAATACCCTACAAAAAAAGTGAAAAAACCACCCGTTTAAACTTGAAATTGAGCAAAGAAGGTTCCTTTTCTGGTACTTTACATATTCGTAGAACAGGTTATAGTGCCTCTAATAAAAGAAAAGAGATTGCATCTATGACTGAAGAAAATTATTTGAGCGAATTCGAATCTGAATATCCAGATATTGAAATAGAAGAATATCTATTGCAATTCGAAAAAGAGATTGAAAAATCAATTCAAGAACGTTTTAATATTACAATTTTTAAAAGTGACCAATTAAAAAATAAAGTAAGAATAAATCCTTTCTTTTTTGACAGAATTAAAGAAAATCCTTTCAAACTAAAAGAACGTACTTATCCGGTTGATTTTGCATATCCTAGAAAAAGTAATTATTATTTAAGTTTAGAAATTCCTGAAAATTATGAAATTACGCAATTACCAAAAGATATTGCGATTGCATTGCCAAATAATGGCGGAAGGTTTGTATTACAAATGTCGAAAAAAAATAATTCGATTATCTTAATTTTAAGATTTAGTATTCAAAAAAGAACCTATTCAAGTGAAGAATATTTTGCTTTAAAAGAATATTTTAAACAAATTGTTACCGCTGAAAATGCAGATATTGTACTTGAGAAGAAAATGTAAAATAAAAGTCTGTATTAAGTAATTTATTGACACCCCGTTTACTGTTGGATAAACGCAATCAATTACCTTCCCAATTTCAGAATAAAAATGTAAGAGCCCACGCAAAGCTATATATTAATTACTGTAATAGTATTTCTAGCGAAGTGCAGACAATTTTAAAAATAAGGACCTTACCAAGAAATTACGCAGGACGTTTGTATAAAGTCTTGGAATAAGTATAATTTTTACTCAGCAAAAACAACTATTTTTTATACGTGGAACTCTAATATTGTAAGAAATTCGGAAATAGATTATACCCGCTCTAAAAAATTAAAGAATCTAAACAAAACCTTAACTTCGATTTTTTATAGATATTTTAGAATCAAGTAAACGTCTTGATAGCATTACAGACACTATTGGTATTAAAGAATTTATAAAAAATGTAAAGCTATAATTGCTTTATTATTTTTTAAAGGATGTTCATTAAAGAAGTACCGGGTATTGCATTAAAAGATAAACCTGATAGCAAATTGCGCGATTTAATACAACTGTATACTTTTTAGTCGTCATAACTACGTCATAAAAACTTAAAGCAATCAACTAATATTACTCCAAATTTTAGAGGACTTAGTCATTTTTATAAACGCTTTTTTAATTGATAGGTTTTCTTCTTTTGCTAAATTTTGATCTTCTTGTAAAAGAGTAATTGCAGTATTTCTGGCCGTAACTAGAATTTTAGAATCTTTAAGAATATCGGCAATTTTTAAATTTAGCACACCACTTTGTTGGGTTCCCATAAGGTTTCCTGGTCCTCTTAGTTTTAAATCAACTTCTGCAATTTTAAAACCGTCTGTAGTATCTACCATCGTTTTTAAACGCATTTCTGCCTCTGGAGACAACTTATAGCTAGACAATAAAATACAATAGCTTTGGTCTGCTCCTCGGCCAACTCTTCCTCTTAATTGGTGCAATTGTGAAAGTCCAAAACGCTCTGAACTTTCAATAATCATGACACTTGCATTGGGCACATTTACTCCTACTTCTATAACCGTAGTTGCCACCATTATTTGAGTTTCACCTTTTACAAAACGCTGCATTTCAAATTCTTTATCTGCGGGTTTCATTTTTCCATGCACAATACTTATTTGATATTTTGGTAATGGAAATTCTCTAGAAACACTTTCAAATCCATCCATTAAATCTTTATAATCCATTGCCTCAGATTCTTCAATTAAGGGATATACTAAATAAATCTGTCGCCCTTTAGCAATCTCATCTTTCATAAATTTAAAGACAGACAAACGGTTACTATCAAAACGATGCACTGTTTTTACTTCTTTTCTCCCTGGAGGTAATTCATCAATTACAGAAATGTCTAAGTCTCCATACACAGACATCGCCAAAGTTCTTGGTATGGGTGTTGCGGTCATTACTAAAATATGAGGGGGAAGGGTATTTTTAGCCCATAATTTTGCTCTTTGTTTTACACCAAACCGATGTTGTTCATCGATTACGGCAATTCCTAAGTTTTTAAATTTAACTTTATCCTCTATTAAGGCATGTGTGCCAATTAGAATATGCAACGTTCCATCTTCTAAAGCTGCATGAATTTCTCTTCTTTTTTTAACCCTTACAGAACCAGTTAGTATATCTACCTTTATATTCATACCACTTACAAGCTCAGAAACTGCTGCAAAATGCTGATTTGCTAATATTTCTGTAGGCGCCATAATGGTAGCCTGAAATCCATTGTCTAAAGCTAAAAGCATGGCTAAAATAGCTACAATTGTTTTTCCAGACCCTACATCTCCCTGTAGAAGCCGATTCATGTGTGCACCAGAAGCAACATCCTTTCTAATTTCCTTTAAAACTCTTTTCTGTGCATTGGTTAAACTGAAGGGAAGTTTATCTGCATAGAATTCATTAAAAACGGCACCTACATTTTCAAATACAAATCCTTTTATTTTTGTTTTATTGATAAGTTTCTTTCTCAATAACTGCAATTGAATAAAAAATAATTCCTCGAACTTTAAACGATATTCTGCTTTCGCTAAATTTTCTTGACTCTTAGGAAAATGTGCATTTAACAAAGCATCCTGTTTAGACATCAATTTAAAATCAGAAATAATTTCTTGTGATAGATTTTCTTCAATCTTATCATAAAACTGTTGTAAAAGACTTTGTATATAAGTTCGCATCAATTTATTAGAAACACCAAAATTTGTAAGTTTCTCTGTTGAGGGATATACTGGTTGCATTTTAGATTGCAGTTTCTTCTTATATTCTGAGACCAACTCTAGCTCTGGATGTGGAATACTAAAATTACCATTGTAATGATTTAACTTGCCATAAACTACATAGGGCTCATTAATTTTAATTGAATCTTTAATCCATTTTTGACCTTTAAACCAAACCAATTCCATGCTTCCCGTTGGATCTTGAAAAGTAGCTACCAGCCTATTTCCTCTTTTTTGTGCAACAGATTTTAAATGTGTAATGCTACCTACAATTTGTACCTCCGAAGAATTTGGTTGTAAATCCTTTATTGGATAAAAAGTAGTTTTATCTATATATCTAAAAGGAAAAAAATTTAATAAATCATTACAAGTTTTTATACCTAAATCTGCATACAAAAGCGCTGCTCTTTGAACACTAATTCCGTTTATATATGTAATTGGGTAGTCTAAATTCAAGTTAAAAAATTATAATAACGAAATTAATGAAATCCAATTTAAAAATTGAATATTATTATAAATAATGTGAAAAAGAGAATATAACTGGGAAGCAATAAATAATAATAATAATAATTGATTTTAGAATGATTTAAATGAACTAAAAAAGGAATCCTTTTAAAATAAAAAACCTTAATAAAAACCAAAATTACTATTGATTTTTACTAAGGCTAATTATATATAAAAAACACAAGGATACAAATTAAAAAAACCCCTACAATTTTATAAAATGTTTTCTATTACCGAAATAATAAAAACTCCTTGTGCTAGAATTTACAAACTTTGTTATATTTTCTTTATTATTTTATTATTACTATAACAAATATAGTATAAGTAACTTTAAAAAAAAAATATAGCTTGCAAAAAAAAACTATTTTTTATTTTTTACGATACTTTTAAAATACAACAGCTTTAAACATGATTTTTATTTGTGAAAAATTAAGATATTATAGACCTATGCGTTTCTGTGCAACTTTATAATTGTTGAGGTAGGACTTATTTGTTTATTTACTAATTAAACAAGCCTTTTATTTTTTTAAATTTAAAAACCTTCTAAGAGGTTCTAGTTTTCTTTTAGAAATATTTAAAGATTTATTATTCTTTAGAATGCAGTAATTGCCTTCTGACGTTGTTATACCAGAAACTAACTTGAAGTTTACAATAAATTTATGATGTATTCTAAAGAAAAAATCCTTAGGTAACTTGTCTTCATAAAAACCAATATTCTTAGTAACTACCTTAACATTCTCATCTAGAAAATAAAACGTTGTGTACTTACCATCTGCCTCTAAGTACATAATGCTCTTTATTTCGAAAAGCTCGACCTTATCTTTCAGAGGTAAAGCAATTAATTTTTCATTGATTAAATTATCAAATAAATTTATAGTAGACATTTTATTTTTGTATTTTATATACTTAATCTAAAAAACTCATAAAAAAACTGATATGTACTAGGATTTTCACTTTAAGCTTCATCGAACAATTAAGACTATTGGGGGTGTAAATGACCTATTTGGTTCATAAGTGGGGTGTCCAAAGAATAATTGGACTTAAAATGCTTTTTTGTTATTAAACCCCTTGTAAATATACGAAAAAATAGAAATCAAAAATTAAACTTTACGTTTTAATATTAAAAATTTATTAAAAATTACTGAAACTTTAGGCATCTAAAGTTAATAAACCATTAATTAAAAAATAGAGATAAGAAATACAATCTTTTAAGTAAATACACATAGCATAGAATTAATGAAATTAATCTAAAAATAAATATAGCTTACAAAAAAAAACTGTATTTACTTTTTTACATTACGTTGAAAACACAATAGTTTTAAACCTATTATTTATTTGTAAAAAATAAAATATTAGATACCTATCTGTTTCTGTGCAACTTTATAATTGTTGAGGTAGTACTTATTTGTATATTTGCATCCCATAATAAGAAAAAATGAGATTACATAGAAATTTAACTTTTGCAGTTATAGACAGTATTAGAGATATCTTTAATGAAGGTGTTTATGCTGACAAAGCTGTAGAAAAAGCTTTAAAACGTGATAAACGTTGGGGAGCAAGAGATCGTAAATTTGTTGCAGAGACAATTTATGACATTGTTCGTTGGAACCGTTTATATGCTGAAATAGCAGAAGTAAAAATGCCTTACGATAGAGACAATATTTGGAGACTATTCTCTGTTTGGTGTATTTTAAGAGGAATTCCTTTACCCGATTGGAATCAGATTGGTGATGTACCAGAAAGAAAAATTAAAGGTCGTTTTGCAGAATTATCTAAAACAAGAAAATA
>JBLHGY010000066.1:0-8776 GCA_047616665.1 Polaribacter sp. | reverse complement strand
TAAGAATTAATGAATTTTTAAACCAAGTGCCAGAAATACAAAATTACAATACAGCACCAACCTTATTAAAAGGGAAAGTAAATTTTAAAGACGTTACTTTTACATATGATGATACTAATATTACCGCTTTAAAAAACATTACTTTTTCTGCAGAAGTTGGAGAAACTGTTGCCTTTTTAGGTAAAACGGGTTCAGGTAAATCTACAATTATAGAATTAATAGCTCGACTGTATGATACAAAACAAGGAACTATTTCTTTAGATGACCAACCTATTGAAACTACCAATTTAAACGATATTAGAAATCAGATTGGTTTTGTGCCGCAAGACCCGTTCTTATTTTCTGAGAGTATTGGTAACAATATAAAATTTGGCAAAGAGAAAGCTACAGAAGAAGAAATTATACAGGCAGCAAAAAATGCAGTTGTACATGAAAACATTATAGAGTTCCCTAATGGATATCAAACAATATTAGGCGAACGTGGAGTGACGCTTTCTGGTGGCCAAAAGCAACGCGTTTCTATTGCTAGAGCAATTATTAAAAACCCTAAAATTTTAATTTTTGATGATTGTTTATCTGCTGTTGACACAGAAACAGAAGAGAGAATATTAACTAATTTAAAGCAAGTATCTAAAAATAAGACAACTTTTATAATTAGCCATAGAGTCTCTTCTGCAAAAAATGCAGATAAAATAATTATTTTAGATGCAGGTGAAATAATTCAGCAAGGCACTCATAATCAGCTAATAACGACAAAAGGTTATTATAAAGATTTATACGAACAGCAACTTTTAGAAAAAGAAAATTAATCTTTAACATTGCTACGTAAAATATTTTGTTAGATTTGTTATCATAAATCAATTGTATAACTACTATTTTAAAAGAGCATGGCAGAGAGAGTTGAACAAGAAGAAATTTTTTCACAGGTATTAAGAGCTGGAAGAAGAACGTATTTTTTTGATGTAAGAGCAACAAAAGCAGACGATTATTATTTAACAGTTACAGAAAGTAAAAAATTTACACATGATGATGGTACTTTTCATTACCAAAAACATAAAATCTACCTATACAAAGAAGATTTTACGGACTTTCATGAAATGCTAAAGAAAGCTACGGACTACATTATCAACGAAAAAGGTGATGAAGTAATTAGCGAACGTCATCAAAAAGACTTTAAAAAAGAAGAAACAATAACTGCTCCAGAAGAGGTAGAAACTCCTTCAACCGAGAGTTTTACTGATATCTCTTTTGACGATATATAAAAATCATAGATTCTTGTTAAAATATATTTTTTAGAATAAGAAAATATTCAAACCATAAGAATTAAGTCAAATTCAATTTTACACAAAGAAAAACCGCAAACTTACTGTTTGCGGTTTTTTATTTTTATGCGCAAGGATTCGTATCGATACATTATAACATCCGTTTCATTGTTTTAGCCTTAAAAACGGTTTCTTCCCATTCATTTTCAGCGTTGCTATCTTTTGTGATACCACCACCCACAAATATTGCTGCTTTATTATTTTGAATACGCATACAACGGAGATTTACAAAAAGTGCTGAACTTTTGGCAGTATCCTTAGAATCTTGAAGGTTTAATTCGCCTAAAAAACCGGTATAAAAACTTCTGTCATAATTTTCATTTTCAAAAAGAAACGTTCGAGCTAATTCTCTAGGCAAACCGCACACGGCCGGTGTTGGATGCAATGCTCTAATTAGCTCTTCTAAGCTAGAACTATTGTTTAAATCTCCAGAAACTTTCGTTCTTAAATGCAGTAAATTTCCAGCTTTTACAGTTTCCGTTTTGTCCGTATTTAAATTTACAGCAATATCTACTAATTGATTCTCGATAAAATTGGTAACTAATTGTTGTTCTTCTAATTCTTTAGACTTCCAAATTAGAGGTTTGTTATGAACATCTACTTGTGTTCCTGCTAAAGACATTGTTTTAAAGCTAGTTCCTTCTATATTTAAAAGTGTTTCTGGTGTTGCGCCCAGCCACAAACCTACCATCGGATGAAACCAGACATATACAAATGCATTTTTATATGAAGACAATAGTTTCTTATACAATTCTACCAAATCAAACCCACTTATATCTAATAACTCTTCTCTAGAAACTACTACTTTTTGTAGCTCATGAGTTTTTATTTTTTCAAGTGCTTTTTTAACAATTTTAATATGTTTTTCTTTAGATAAGGCGTCAGATTTTAAAATTGTATCCTGCAAAATATAAGCTTCTAACTGCAATTCCTCAGACATCATAAGAGATTTTTCTTCTGAAAATATAATTGCTTTTTCATCACTATTAAAAGGTGCAAATACAAATCCTTTTTCCTTAAAATTAGACACAAAACTGAGGGCTATATCTTCCATGAAAAAAGCAGAAACATTGTCTGTATTTGGCTTATGATAAGCTACAAAAGGCAATTTACTAGAATAATGGGTTTTAATTTTATTAAAAAGACACTTCAAAATTCTAAATTTATTTTTTGGGAATACTTAAAACAATATTGGTCATTTTAGCTATAGAAATTAGCGTATCTTCTTCATCAACAACTCTAACCTCCCACAAATGCGTTGTTCTACCTTTATGAATATTTCTGGCAGTAGCAAAAACGACTCCTTCTCGCTTACTTTTAATATGATTTATAGACAATTGAATTCCGTTTACAAATTGTAAATCGTTATCAATAAAAAAATTTGAAGCGGCACTACCAACACTCTCTGCTAAAGCAGCTGTTGCACCTCCATGTAATTGACCATAAGGTTGATGAACACTAGAGTTAACAGGCATTTTTGCCGTTAAATAATCTTCACCAATAGCAATGTATTCAATATCAAGAGTTTCCATAAGCGTCCCTTTAGATCGCTCGTTAAATACTAGTAAAGTATTAGTTTTGTCCATAATCGATTCTTTAATATGTAAAAATACGTATAAAAAATTGTATTTTTGTACCTGACAAGATAAAGCATGCCATGTACAAAATACGCGTAATTTTAGACACTAAAGAAGATGTAATTAGAACAATTTTAGTTGATAGCGACTTAAATTTAGAAGACTTACACCTAACAATTGCTAAATCATTTGGTTTTAAAGGCCAAGAAATGGCATCGTTTTATAGAACAGATAATGAATGGACTCAAGGCGAGGAGATTCCATTATTTAACATGGAAGAAGTTGGAGAAGGTGTTTCGATGAAAACCTGTCTTTTACAAGAAACATTGTCATCAGTTAACGATAAACTTATTTATGTTTACGACTTTTTAAATCTTTGGACGTTCTATGTGGATGTTATTGAGATTTCTGAAGATAAAAAAGAAGGGTTACCACAGATTATTCTTACCGTTGGAGAAGTTCCTACAGAAGCTCCCGAAAAAGAGTTTGTTGCAGAAAAATTAGATGACGGATTTGGTGCTGAAGAAGATGCCGATGATGAGTTTGGGAGCTTTGATGATTTCGATTATAATGAGTATTAAAAAATTGTAATTATCATTTAGTTTATAGACTTTTAACTATCCAGACTTAATGTATAATAAATACTATTTTTTATAAATTATGTACTTACACATAAAATAATAAAACACTTTTTTAGTAACAAAATTGTAAATTAGTCGTCTTAATAATCATAACGAACTAAATACAATTTCTTTGGAAACTATCTTATCTCTTAAAAACCTAGATAAAAAGTACGGCTCCGTTCATGCAGTAAACAATCTTTCCTTTGACATAAAAAAAGGAAATATTTACGGAATATTAGGTCCGAATGGAAGCGGAAAATCTACTACTTTGGGCATTATATTAAACGTTGTAAACAAAAGCTCTGGTAATTTTTCTTGGTTTAATGGCACATTATCTACCCATGAAGCTTTAAAAAAGGTAGGTGCTATTATAGAGCGCCCTAACTTTTACCCTTACATGACTGCGGTTCAGAATTTAAAATTAATATGCAAGATTAAAGAGATATCCTCAGAGATAATTGATGAAAAATTAAAAACTGTAAATCTTTACGAGAGGAAAAACAGTAAATTCAGCACCTTTTCTTTAGGTATGAAACAGCGTTTGGCAATTGCATCTGCTTTGCTAAATGATCCTGAAATTCTAATATTGGATGAACCTACAAATGGCTTAGACCCTCAAGGAATTCATGAAATTAGACAAATTATAACTGAAATTGCGAGTAAAGGAACTACGATTCTATTAGCCTCTCACCTATTAGATGAAGTAGAAAAGATTTGTTCTCATGTCATCGTTATTAGAAACGGAATAAAACTTTATAGCGGCAGCGTTGATGAAATGACGGCATCTAAGGGATTTCTTGAACTAAAAACAGAGAAAGATGAAGAAAAACTTTTAGCTACACTCGAATTACACCCATCAGTGCAAAAAGTAGTAAAAAATCAGGAAATAATTATTGCTACTTTGAAGGACGATACTTCAGCAACAGAAATGAATACTTTTCTTTTCGGAAAAGGCCTTTTCTTAAGTCATTTAGTAAAACGTAAGCCAAGTTTAGAACAACAATTCTTAGATTTAACAAACAATAACTAACCATTTAATTTTTATAGTTAAACCTCTAACAGTAGTAAACTATTTAAAAAATAATAAAAACATAAGAATATGTTGAGATTACTAACCATAGAGTTTCATAAATTAAAGCACAATAAGGCCAGTAAAATATTATCTTTAATTTATTTTGTTCTACTTATTTGTATTGCGTTAACAGCGGCAATAAAGTTTGATGTTGGACCTATTAAATTTCATTTAGCTGAAATGGGAATTTTTAATTTTCCTTATATCTGGCATTTTAACACTTATGTGGCTGCTATTTTAAAATTCTTTCTCTTACTGGTGATTGTTTCTATGATGGCGAATGAATATAGCTACAAAACCTTAAAACAAAACCTAATAGATGGTTTGAGTAAAAAAGAATTTATACTCTCTAAATTTTATACGGTTGTTGCATTTGCATTCGCCTCTACATTTTTTGTTTTTATTACCTCTCTAATTTTAGGCCTAATCTATTCAGATTACAATGAATTTGCTATTATAACTTCAGACTTAGCCTATCTTTTAGCATTTTTTATAAAATTAATAGCATATTTTTCTTTTGGTTTATTCCTCGGTATACTTGTTAAAAGGTCTGCTTTTGCAGTTGGTGCAATGCTTGTTTGGTACATTATAGAATGGGTTGTTTTTGGCGTTTTAGGTTGGAAATTTGTTTCTTGGGAGACCGCACAAAATATTAAAAACTTCTTACCATTAGAAGCAATGTCTAATTTAATAAAAGAACCAGGTTCTAGACTTGGTGCAGTTAGATCTATTGCCAACCAAATAGGCGAAACTTTTACTAAAACGTATGCCGTAGAGTTTTCTACCATTACAATTGTATCTCTTTGGACGTTTATCTTTATTTATTTATCTCTAATCTTGTTAAAAAAACGAGATTTATAATGCTTTTAGGTTATATTTGATAGTAGTGTAAAAACTTTATTGTCAATAATATGCATAATAAAAACCTCCTCTTTTTTATTTTTTTTTTAGGTTTATTTTTAACAACTTCTGCTCAATTGAGTAAGAGACATTTTATACCCCCATTAACCTATGCAGAAGCAGGTAATGCAAACCCAGAAAACCAATATTTTTATATTTCTACTCCCAGCACACAAAATGTTAGTTTTACAATAAAACAAATAGGTTCAAATGATGATATTACAGGATCAGTTTCAAGCACTGCACCTCAAGAAATATTTATAGGTAATGGTGATAGTCAGCTCTTTGTCGATTCTAGAACTACAAGTGTTGTTCATAATAATAAAGGATACATTATAGAAGCAAATGATGTTATTTATGTTTCTATACGGGTTTTAGCAGGTAGCGGCAGTCAAGCTGGAGCTTTAGTTAGCAAAGGATCATCTGCTTTAGGAACCACTTTTAGAGCAGGAATGTTTACCAATGAAAATCCGCAAACAAATTATCTAAACTTTATTTCTGTAATGGCTACAGAAAACAACACCACAGTAACTTTTGATGATTTACCAGCAGGAATACTTATAAAAAATTATACGGGAACTTTACCAATTTCAAATATCTCTTTAAACGAAGGAGAAAGTTATATTGTTGCAACAAATGCTGCTGACAATAGTATTAATAGAGATGCATTAATTGGTACTTTAATCACTTCAGACAAACCCGTTGTAGTAAACACAGGTTCTGCAAATGGTAGTTTTCATAATGGGGGTGCAAGAGATTATGGAATAGATCAAATTGTAGGAACTGATAAAATTGGAAGTGAGTATGTATTTGTAAAAGGTGGTGGAAATGATGGCTGGGAAAATGTATTAATAGTTGCTCATGAAGATACTACAACTATTAGCATCAATGGTGGCGGGGTTTCTACAACTATTAATAAAGGAGGATACTATTTAATTGAAGGAGCACAATACAACTCAAATGGAAATATGTATGTACAAACTTCTAAACCCGCTTTTGCATATCAAGGAATTGGAGCAAATGGTAGTGAGGCAAATCAAAGTTTATTTTTTGTGCCCCCTTTAAGTTGTGAAAATAGAGGAAAAGTAGATAACATTCCAAATATAGAAAGTATTGGAAGTATTATTTTCTCAGGAGGAATCACCATTGTTACGAACAAAAATGCTACTGTAAATATTAATTCACAACCAATAGCAAACTTTACCACTTTTGGACCCTTTGACGTAGATGGAAACGCAAATTACGTCACTTATAAAGTAACTAATTTAACGGGAGATATTTCTATAGATAGCAGTGATGAGTTGTATTGTGCTTATTTTAATCAAAATGGTGCTGCAACTTCTGGTAGTTTTTATTCGGGGTTTCCTTCAGCACCAGAAATTAATTTTGAAACTAAAGTTTCAACTTTAGGAAATTGTATTCCAAATTTAACTTTACAAGCTGCTAATACAGAGTTATTCGACAGCTTCGACTGGCTTTTTAATGATGAAACTGGTGCTGGCTTCATTTCAATAGGAGTAACAACTTCAAGTTTTAGTCCAACTTTACCAGGGAAATACAAGCTGGTTGGTTTAATTAATTGTTCTGGGCTCACTTTTGAATCTGAAGAAGTACCCGTTAGTTTATGTCCTGATGATTTTGATGGAGATACAATTATAGATAATTTAGATGTTGATATTGATAATGATGGAATTTTAAATTGTGATGAGTCTCTTGGAAATGCAACTTTAAATCTTCTTGACATCAACACACCTTCAATAATTTTTCAAGACAATACAAGCACCACAACAATCACCACTCCTAGCTATTCAGAAAATGAAACTAGCAATTCTTTTACGGGTAATAATATTGGGAATTTTGTATCAATTATTAATCCTGCAGTAGATTCTAAGCTAAAATATGAGTTAAAATTCAATCAAAACATTAACTTTAAATTTACTCAAGATAAAGACTTTGATCATACAATCTCTGATGGTGAATTTTTTATCCTAAAAATTAGCCCAAATTCTAAAAATATTACACTCTTAGACCCCGATGATCAACTGTTGATTGACACCAATTTTGATGGTGAATTTGAGTCTGGTATTACAAGTATTTCAGCATCAGAAATTTGGTATACATACAAATCAAATACCCCCGGAATTGCTAGTACTTTTCAATTTTTAGCAAATCAAGTAAATCAAATTGATTTCATGCATCAATCTACAGCACTCTCAACCACTTCAACCTTTAAAGGAAACATTCAACTTACTTGTTTTCGTTTAGATTCTGATGGTGATGGCATAGAGAATATGTTTGATTTAGATTCAGACAACGATGGTATACCAGATGTAAATGAGGCTTTTCCGCAACCAAGCTCACTTTCTGGAGTGGATGCTAATGTAGATGGTTTAGACGATATGTTTGATGGGGTTCTAAACGTTGATTCTGATAACGATGGAATTTTAAATTATTTAGATTTAGATTCTGATAATGATGGAATTTTCGATGCTACAGAAGCAGGGCATAATTTAGATACTAATTTTGACGGAATTGTTGATAATGCAAATGCTTTAGTTGGAGTTAATGGTCTGGTAGATAATTTAGAAACTATTCCAGATACTAAAGCACTTTCTTTAAACTATGATATCAGCAATACTGATAATGATCTCGATTTTGATTTTGTCGAATTAGATGCAGATAATGATACTTGCTTTGATGTTACTGAGGCTGGTTTTACAGATGTAAATAATGATGGAATTATTGATGCAAATCCATTTATCGTAGATGATAACGGAAAAGTAAATAACACTACTGATGGTTATACAGACCCTAATTTAGACTACATAACAAGTGCACCAATTGAATTAAACACCTCTTTTAACGATGTTATCTTCTGTGAAAATTCTACAGATATAATTACAATAGATTCTACTGCAGATACTTTTCAATGGGAAATTTCTACTGATAACGCAACATGGAATATAGTTACTGATAACGCAGTTTACGACGGAAGTTTAACAAACTCATTACAAATCACAAACCTTTCATTAACGTATCATAACTATAAGTTTAGAGTTATTTTAAACAGAATAGGAAATGCGTGCCCTAAAACTTCAAATGAAATTACACTAACTGTAAATCCATTACCAGTTTTAAAAACGAATCCAGAATTAGAGCAATGTATTAGTGCAGATGACAACAATCCAACTGTAAATTTAACCACTGCCGAAATAAATATTTCTGAAACTGTAAATGTTACTTTTGATTATTTTGAAGATGTTGCAGCAACTACGCAAATTA
>JBLHGY010000065.1:0-8798 GCA_047616665.1 Polaribacter sp. | reverse complement strand
CATTTAACTTTACATTTAAAGCCAGACCTTCATTTAATAATTTAAAATCTGCAGGAAACACTTTAAAGTTCTCTTTTAATTCTTTTTCTACTGCTGCTATATTTGCTGTTTTTAAACCCACCTGAAAAGTATGGGTTCTAAATTCACGTTTAATATCTACTAACTTTCCATCTAGAATTTTATTAGACTTATCAATCAAAGCAATTTCATCACACATTTCTTCAACAGATTCCATTCTATGGGTAGAGAAAATAATGGTTGCCCCTTCATCTCGTAACTGTAAAATTTCATTAGCAATTAATTGTGCATTTATAGGGTCGAAACCAGAAAAAGGCTCATCAAAAATCAACAACTTTGGCTTGTGCATGACCGTTACAATAAACTGCACTTTTTGCGCCATTCCTTTAGAAAGTTCTTCTATTTTTTTATTCCACCATTCAGAAATATCAAATTTATCAAACCAATATTTCAAGCGTTTTTTCGCCTCTGCTTTACTCAATCCTTTTAACTGCGCTAAATACAAAGCTTGCTCACCTACTTTCATAGACTTATACAAACCACGTTCTTCTGGTAAATAACCAATTTGTGCGGTATGATGCGGCGCCAAAACTTCGCCATCTAAAATAATAGAGCCACTATCTGGTAATGTTATCTGATTAACGATTCTAATTAATGAAGTTTTTCCTGCACCATTAGGACCTAACAAACCATAAACGCTGCCTTTTGGTATGTGAATGGAAACATCATTTAATGCTGTAAAATCGCCATATTTTTTTACAACATTATTAATTTCTAATAAATTTTTCATAAATAAAATTTTCTTTTTTTTATAGAAAGCTGCACAAAACTACATATTTTCTATGTATTAGTAGTTCAACACCTAAAAACGTTACAGTCAAAATTGTGTTAAAATTTACTATGCGTGCATAACTTTTTTACAATTTACTATGCATGCATAATAAATTAGTATATATTTGGAGCAATGAATAAGCATACATCAATAGATCATCAATTAAGAGCAACTTGGCAAGCCGTTGCAAAAGTATACAATGAACAAGCCGCAAAGCACGACAGTACGATGGCAACAGCATTTGTTTTATTAAATATTGATAAAGAAAAAGGAACACCTTCTACTGCTCTAGGTCCTTTAATGGGGATGGAACCCACAAGTCTTTCTAGAATTTTAAAAAACATGGAAGATAAAGGAGCAATTTCTAGAGAGAAGAATCCAGAGGATGGAAGAAGCGTACTTATAAAATTAACAGATTACGGCAAAGAAATGCGCAAAGTATCTAAAGGTCATGTAATTCAGTTTAATGAAACCGTAATTAATAATGTTACAGAAAAAGACTTAGAAGGTTTCTTTAAGGTGACGGAAGTCATCAATAAATTAATTGCAGACAAAGAAATTTATAAAGAAACAAGTAAAAAAGCAGTTTAAAAATCAACCAAATGACTAGAAGAATTAAAAAAATAGCAATTATTGGTTCCGGAATTATGGGAAGTGGTATTGCTTGTCATTTTGCTAATATTGGTGTAGAAGTTCTTTTATTGGATATTGTTCCAAGAGAATTAACAGCTAAAGAAAAAGCAAAAGGATTAACGTTAGAAGACAAAGTTGTTCGCAATCGTTTAGTAAATGACGCATTAACAACTTCTTTAAAATCGAAACCTTCACCTATTTATCATCAGAAATTTGCAAACAGAATTACTACAGGTAATTTAGAAGATGATATTGCAAAAGTTGCTGATGTAGATTGGATTATGGAAGTTGTCGTTGAAAGACTAGATATTAAAAAGATCGTTTTTGAAAAACTAGAAAAACATAGAACTCCAGGAACTATTATTTCTTCTAATACTTCTGGTATTCCTATTCAGTTTATGAATGAAGGAAGAAGTGAAGATTTTAAAAAGCATTTTGCCGTAACTCACTTTTTTAATCCACCTAGATATTTAAAACTTTTTGAAGTTGTTCCTGGTCCAGATTGCGCCCAAGAAGTTACCGACTTCTTAATGATGTACGGTGAAAAATTCTTAGGAAAAACTTCTGTTTTAGCCAAAGACACACCTGCTTTCATTGGAAATAGAATCGGAATTTTCGGAATTCAGTCTTTATTTCATCAAGTAAAAGAATTGGGTTTAACTGTTGAAGAAGTAGACAAATTAACCGGACCGGTTATTGGTAGACCAAAATCTGCTACTTTTAGAACGGTAGATGTTGTTGGTTTAGATACTTTAGTGCATGTTGCCAACGGTATTTATGAAAACTGTCCTAATGATGAAGCTCATGAATTATTTAAACTTCCAGGTTTTATCAATACCATGATGGATAATAAGTGGTTAGGAAGCAAGACAGGCCAAGGTTTTTATAAAAAATCTGTCGATGCGAACGGGAAAAAAGAAATTCTAACTTTAGATTTAGACACTTTAGAGTACCGCCCATCTAAGAAAGCAAAATTTGCAAGTTTAGAATTGACAAAAACAATAGACAAACCAATTGATAGATTTAAGGTATTAATTGGCGGAAAAGATAAAGCAGGTGAATTCTATAGAAAGAACTTTGGTGCGATGTTTGCCTATGTTCAAAATAGAATTCCTGAAATTTCTGACGAGCTATTCAAAATAGACGATGCTATGAAAGCTGGTTTTGGTTGGGAAAATGGACCTTTCGAAATTTGGGATGCAGTTGGTATCGAGAAAGGAATTGAATTAATGAAGCTTGAAGGAACTGAACCTGCAACTTGGATTACAGATATGTTAGCTTCTGGTGCAACTTCTTTCTACTCAATTAAAGAAGGCGCAACTTATTTTTATGACATTCCTTCGAAATCTGCAACTAAGAAACCAGGCCAAGAATCATTTATTATTTTAGATAATATTAGAAAATCGAATGCCGTATTTAAAAATTCTGGTGTTGTAATTGAAGATATTGGAGACGGTATTTTAAATTTAGAATTCCAGTCTAAAATGAATACGATTGGTGGAGATGTTCTTGCGGGCATTAACAAAGCAATTGATTTAGCAGAAAAAGACTTTCAAGGTTTAGTTGTTGGAAATCAAGCTCCAAACTTTTCTGTTGGTGCAAATATTGGGATGATTTTCATGATGGCTGTAGAGCAAGAATATGAAGAATTAAATTATGCTATCAAATATTTTCAAGACACCATGATGCGCATGCGGTATTCATCAATCCCAACTATTTCTGCTCCGCATGGAATGGCTTTAGGTGGTGGTTGTGAAATTTCTTTACACGCAGATAAAGTTGTTGCAGCAGCAGAAACCTATATGGGATTAGTCGAATTTGGAGTTGGTGTAATTCCTGGTGGTGGTGGTTCTAAAGAAATGGCTTTAAGAGCATCAGATTCTTTTAGTAAAGGAGATGTAGAACTTAATATTCTACAAGAAAACTTCTTAACCATAGGTATGGCAAAAGTCTCTACTTCAGGTTATGAAGCATTTGATTTAGGTTTACTTCAAAAAGGAAAGGATGTTATTGTTGTAAATAAAGAGAGACAAATTGCAACTGCAAAAGCACATGCTAAATTAATGGCAGAAAGTGGTTATACCCAACCTGTTACAAGAAAAGATGTAAAAGTATTAGGAAAACAAGCATTGGGAATGTTCTTAGTAGGAACAGATGCTATGAAAGATTCTAAATACATTAGTGCACACGATATGAAAATAGCTAATAAGCTAGCGTATGTAATGGCTGGTGGAGATTTATCTGAACCTACAATGGTTTCAGAACAATACTTGTTAGACCTAGAAAGAGAAGCCTTTTTATCGCTGTGTACAGAGCGTAAAACGCTAGAGCGAATTCAAAATATGTTAAAAACTGGAAAACCTTTAAGAAACTAGAAATTATGAGCAAACAAGCATATATCGTAAAAGCATATAGAACTGCAGTTGCAAAAGCTCCAAAGGGTGTTTTTCGCTTTAAACGTGCAGACGAATTAGGTGCAGAAACTATTCAGCACATGATGAAAGAATTACCAAACCTAGACGTAAAACGTATCGATGACGTAATTGTAGGAAACGCAATGCCAGAAGGTTCTCAAGGATTAAACATGGCACGTTTTATCTCTTTAATAGGATTAAACTCTGTAGACGTTCCTGGAGTTACTGTAAATAGATTCTGTTCTTCAGGATTAGAAACGATTGCCATGGCTGCAGCGAAAATTCAAGCAGGAATGGCAAGTTGTATTATTGCTGGTGGAGCAGAAAGTATGAGTTCTGTGCCAATGACCGGTTTTAAACCGGAATTGAATTATGACACCATAAAAGACGGTCATGCAGATTATTATTGGGGAATGGGAAATACTGCAGAAGCAGTAGCAAATCAATTCAAGGTCTCTAGAGAAGACCAAGATGAGTTTGCTTTTAAATCTCACATGAAAGCATTAAAAGCGCAAGCAGAAAATCGTTTTCAAGACCAAATAGTTCCTATTGAAGTTGAAGAAACGTATTTAGGTGCTGACGGAAAAAAAGCAACACGGAAATATACAGTGAACAAAGATGAAGGTCCAAGGGCAGGAACTTCTATTGCTGCTTTGAATAAATTACGTGCTGTTTTTGCGGCTGGTGGTAGTGTTACTGCTGGTAATTCATCTCAAATGAGTGATGGTGCTGCTTTTGTAATGGTGATGAGTGAAGAAATGGTAAAAGAGTTAAATATTGAACCGATTGCTCGAGTTGTTAATTATGCTGCAGCTGGCGTAGAACCGAGAATTATGGGTATTGGACCTGTTGCTGCTATTCCGAAGGTATTAAAGCAAGCGGGTTTGCAACAAAGCGATATCGAATTGATCGAGTTAAATGAAGCTTTTGCATCGCAATCGTTAGCAGTAATGCGTGAGTTGGACTTAAATCAAGACATTGTAAATGTAAATGGTGGTGCCATTGCACTAGGACATCCTTTAGGCTGTACAGGAGCAAAACTATCGGTGCAATTATTTGATGAAATGCGCAAACGCAATATGAAAAATAAATACGGAATGGTAACCATGTGTGTTGGAACAGGACAAGGTGCAGCGGGTGTATTTGAGTTTCTATCCTAATTTAAAAATAAGTTCTAATTAAGGTTTTGTAATCTTAATTATTAAAATACAAATAACATTAGAAGATAAAAATAGAAGAATTCCAGCCAATAGCATTGGAGTTTTAAAATAGTCAAAATGTCTATTCGCTATTTATTTCTTCTAGAATCTTAAAACAAAATAAAAATGTCAGAATTATTAAGAGGTGGTCAGTTTCTTGTTAAAGAAACCAATTGCGAAGATGTATTTACTCCGGAAGACTTTACTGAGGAGCAACAAATGATGAAAGAGGCCGTGATGGAATTTAATGATCGTGAAATCATTCCTCATAAAGCGCGTTTCGAGGCGAAAGATTATGCTTTAACCGAAGAAGTAATGCGCAAAGCTGGAGAATTAGGTTTTCTAGGTGTAGCAGTACCAGAAGAATTTGGTGGTCTAGGAATGGGGTTTGTATCTACAATGTTAACCTGTGATTACATCTCTTCGGGAACCGGTTCTTTTAGTACCGCTTTTGGTGCACATACAGGAATTGGAACCATGCCAATTACCTTATACGGAACGCAAGAACAAAAAGAAAAATATGTACCAAAACTAGCTACTGGAGAGTGGTTTGGTGCTTACTGTTTAACAGAACCTGGAGCGGGTTCTGATGCAAATTCTGGAAAAACAACTGCAGAAATTTCTGAAGATGGAAAAACGTATAAGATTAACGGACAAAAAATGTGGATTTCTAACGCAGGTTTTTGTCGTTTAATGATTGTTTTCGCAAGAATAGAAGATGATAAAAACATCACTGGTTTTATTGTAGAATATGATAAAGACAACCCTAACGGAATTACCATGGGTGAAGAAGAGCATAAATTAGGTATTAGAGCTTCTTCTACAAGGCAAGTATTTTTTAATGATACGGTTGTATCTGCAGAAAATATGTTAGCAGGCCGTGGAGAAGGATTTAAAATTGCAATGAATGCTTTAAATGTTGGTCGTATAAAATTAGCTGCCGCTTGTTTAGATTCTCAACGAAGAGTTATTACCTACGCTGTAAGATATGCAACAGAACGCAGACAGTTTAAAACGCCAATTGCAGATTTTGGAGCCATAAAAGTAAAATTAGCAGAAATGAGTACTGACGCATATGTTGGTGAATCTGCTTCTTACAGAGCTGCAAAAGATATTGAAGATAGAATTGCACTGAGAGTTGCTGCTGGTAATACACATCAAGAAGCAGAATTAAAAGGTGTAGAAGAATATGCTATTGAATGTTCCATTTTAAAAGTTGCCGTTTCAGAAGATGTACAAAGTTGTGCAGATGAAGGAATTCAGATTTTTGGTGGTATGGGATTCTCTGAAGAAACTCCGATGGAGTCTGCTTGGAGGGATGCTAGAATTGCACGTATTTACGAAGGAACGAACGAAATTAATAGAATGCTTGCAGTGGGTATGTTGGTAAAGAAAGCGATGAAAGGCCATGTAGATTTATTAGGTCCTGCTACTAAAGTTGCGAATGATTTAATGGGAATACCTTCTTTTGAGACTCCAGATTACTCTGAATTGTTGTCTGAAGAAAAGGACATCCTTTCAAAAATGAAGAAGACCTTTTTAATGGTTGCAGGTGCAGCTATTCAAAAATATGGACCCGACTTAGACAAGCATCAACAATTGTTAATTGCAGCATCAGATATTTTAATTGAAATATACATGTCTGAATCTGCAATTTTAAGAACAGAGAAAAATGCAAAACGTTTTGGAGCAGCTTCTCAATCGGTACAAATTGCAATGTCTAAATTATATTTATACCATGCAGTAGATAAAATTGCAGAAAAAGGGAAGGAAAGCATTATTTCTTTTGCTGAAGGTGATGAGCAACGCATGTTGCTAATGGGCTTAAAACGTTTTACAAAATATACAAACTACCCAGATATTGTAGATTTACGTAACGAAATTGCAGAAAAAGTAAAAGCAGAAAATAAATACTGTTTCTAAAATATTTTAAAACTTAATTTTTTAAAAAAGACCGTCTTAATTGAGGGTCTTTTTTTATGATTGTATATTGAATTTTGTTCTCCTCAAAGAGATCTTAAAGGAATCCGTTTATCCAAGTAAATAAAAGAGGGTCTTTTAAAAAATAAAAGCGTTTAAAAAGAGCTAATTGCTTTTTTATCAATACTTTTGCACGAATTTTGAAAACACAAGAATGAAACGTATTAAAGAATATAAGAAACTTTTTAAAGTAGAAGGCGCTATTAATTTAAAAGAATTAAAAACGGCTTACAGAGGTTTAGTAAAAGAATGGCATCCAGATAAATTTCAAGATCAAGAAAAAAAGGATGAAGCAGACGTTATGAGTACTCAAATTATAGATGGGTATCATTTTTTAGTTAGCATTGCTCCAGAAACTAAAGAAGCTAATTTAGAAGCTTATAAAACTACGATTACCCAATTTCAGGTTTCAGATTGGCATCATAAAAGTATGCTCTTAGAAGTTACTTTTACAGATGGTAATAAATATGAATATTTTGGTGTTAGCAAAATCCTTTTTGGAAAATTTGTAAACGCAAAATCTATGAATAACTTTGGAAAAAGAAATATATTTAATTCTTTCACTTATAGAAAATCTATGAAAGCTGCCGTAACGGTGTAAGCATTTTTAGATTCCTGCTTTTGCAGAAATAATAGTAAATAAAAAAAGAGATTACATTAATGTAATCTCTTTTTTTATTAGTAAACACGGCGCTAAAACCTATTTTAAGGCACCTATATAACGTTCTGCATCTAATGCTGCCATACAACCGGTGCCTGCAGCCGTTACTGCTTGCCTGTACTCTTTGTCCTGAATATCTCCAGCAGCAAAAACTCCTGGTACATTCGTTTTAGTTGTTTTTCCTTGCGTTATTAAATACCCTGTATCATCCATATCTAAAACACCTTTAAATAAATCTGAATTCGGCGTATGCCCGATTGCAATAAACACACCCGTTACAGCAATGTCATGCGTATCTTTTGTTATATTGTTAATTGCTCTAACTCCTTCAACTACATTAGAACCTAAAACCTCCTCGATCTCTGTATTGTATAAAACCTCAATATTTTTAGTTTTTTCAACTCTATGCTGCATCGCTTTAGAAGCCCTCATAAAATCTTTACGCACTAAAATTGTAACCTTACTGCAAATATTAGCTAAATAAGTTGCCTCTTCTGCTGCCGTATCACCTGCACCAACTACTACAACATCCTGCCCTTTATAGAAAAAACCATCACAAGTTGCACAAGCAGATACTCCTCCACCAATTAAACGCTGCTCGCTTTCTATACCAAGATATTTTGCACTTGCTCCTGTAGAGATAATAATTGTCTCTGCTTCGATATGTCTACTTTCGTCTACAACAACTTTATGAATTCCGCCAACCTTGTCACTTAATATTACTTTGGTAACTAAACCAAAACGAACTTCTGTTCCAAAACGTTCTGCTTGCTTTTTTAGGTCCTCCATCATTGCTGGGCCATCTGTACCTTCTGCATATCCCGGAAAATTATCTACTTCTGTTGTTGTAGTTAATTGACCTCCCATTTGCATTCCTGTATACATAATAGGATTCATGTCTGCTCTAGCTGCATAAATTGCGGCAGTATAACCAGCAGGACCAGAACCTATAATTAAACATTTTATTTTTTCTATTGTATCTGACATCATATTATCTATCGAGTTTGGAATCGTAAAAATATAGTTTTTTGTTATTTATCATAGGGAATGTTTATAAGTTT
>JBLHGY010000064.1:0-8883 GCA_047616665.1 Polaribacter sp. | reverse complement strand
GGTGCCGTTAAGAAAGATAAAATTGTAGCAGTCTTAACTAACAAGCCCATATTATCCATGAAATATTTTAAAATTAAAATAGTACCTATAAATAAAAAAAGAATCCAAAACCAATAGCCATATTTTAGTTCTTTATTAAAAAGTAGTTTTGTAGATCTATTCATGGCTCTAGGAGACGCATCTAAAGTAGTAATAGTAGTGCTAAACATGGTTGTAAAAGCAGCTATTGCTATAAATATATAAGAGTATTGTCCTAGGTTTTTTGTGTATAATTGTATTAGTTGGGTTGCAAAAATGCCACCTTTGTTAGAAAAAGTTTCTCCAGATTTATACATCACCAAAGCACCTAAAAGTACAAAGCAAATGCCTAAAAATAGTGTACCAATGTATCCTATGTTAAAATCGAAAATAGCTTCTTTCCTTTTTGTTTTTATAATAGTAGTTTTATCTTTTTCCACGGACCAAATAGAATGCCAAATAGAAATATCTAATGGAGCTGGCATCCAACCTAGAAATGCAATTAAAAAAGTAAGTTCTACAGTGCCTGAAGGTATAATCTGGGTAACATCAAAAGCATCTTTGGTACTAAATAATGCAACACTAACGGCAATAATTGTGCTAATAGTTAAAATTACAATTATATATTTCATTAAATTGTCTAGCAATTTATACTTTCCAACCATTAAAAAAATTAAACTAATTAAGAGGAGTATAGTAGACCATAAAACAAGATCATTTGTAAAACCAAAAAGTTGTGAAGCCAAGCCTGCAGTAACAATAGTAACTGCTGCTTGTATGGTAAACATGGTAGCAAAATTTAGCAGATAATAGGTAATTAAAACTCCCTTACCTAATTTCCGATAACCATCCAATAAGGTTTCGCCTGTGGCAGCTGCATAACGTGGCCCAAACTGAAAAAACGGATACTTAAATAAGTGTACTAACAAAAGGGCCCAGATTAAGCCAAAACCAAATTCGGCACCTGCTCTTGTAGATTGCACTAAATGAGAAACACCAATGGCTGCACCCGCAAATAATAAACCAGGCCCTAAAGATTGTAAGAATGACTTTTTCATAACTAACTCTTCTTAATAATGGCCGCCAACAATTTTTTAGCACGTAATAATTTTACTTTTACATTGTTCATTGGTTCTTTTATCTGTTCGGCAATTTCTTTATAACTTAATTCTTGAAAATAGCGTAATTGTATAACTTCTTGATATTTAGGTTTCAATTGTTTAATATCTTTTAGCAACGCAGCTAAATTTTGTTCTCTAATTATTTTGTCTTCTGGCGTAGGGTTTTCATCAACTACCAAATATACTTTTTCTTGTTGTTCTTCTGAAGTTTCTGTACGGATTGAAGTGTTTTTCTTACGAAGTAAATCGATATGAATGTTTTTTGAGATGGTGATTAACCACGTTTTAAAAGTATATTTTTCATCGAAAGTATGTATTTTATCAAAGGCTTTAGAGAACGTTTGAATGGTAATATCTTCTGCATCATTCTCACTTTTGGTTCGTTTTAGCTGATAATTATAAACATCAGTCCAAAAGAGATTTAACAAGTAACGAAAAGCCGCTTGATCTCCATTTTTTGCTTGTATAATCTGTATTTGAATATTTTTATCGTTTATTTCCAATAATTGGGGATTTGAATCAACTTTTTGATAAATATACTACATTGAGATTTGATTGTAGGAAGTAGGTGTTTTATAGTATTCGTTATTTCTAGAGATAATTATTTGTGCTCTGGTTCTGAGCAATTTTCATATTGTTCAGGTGTTTTACCACAAAAACCACAAGCTTCACCATCTTTATTTAACATTGGGTTTTGACTTGCGCAGGTTCCTGCAAATTCGCCATCTTTTTTTGCCCAAATTTTAATGGCAATTCCAGCGACACCCAAACCTAATAGAATTAAAGTAATTAGTAATAATTTCATAAATAATATTTATATTACAAAGATACATATTCTTGTGCTTTCTTTAAAAGTGAACCACTATTTATTTGTAAATATTCTCTTTACTTGCTATGATTATAGATGGTAAATTTAGAGGTTGTTAGCATATAAATTGCGAAGCACCATTGCTAAAGTCATAAAAAAAAGAAAGTTATTAATATTTTAGAAATGGTAAGAACGAACAAAGTCTGCCTTTTTAGACAGCCTTTGATACAGGAGTTTTAATTTTGGTCCGTTTTTTATTACTTATAACAGTAAATCTTTTAAAAATTGTGACTAGTCTTTTTTTTGTACGTTTGTTTTTTGAATACAAAACTATTGAGCGAGCAAGATTTTATTAAAGAATTACAAATAGGAAATCAGATTGCTTTTGGGCAACTTTTAGATGCTTATAAGCAGAAGGTTTTTGGCACTTGTATTTCTTTTATACCTAACAAAGAAGATGCAGAAGATGTTTCTCAAGAAGTTTTTATAGCCGTTTTTAAATCGATACATCAATTTAAAGAAAATTCTAAATTATCTACTTGGATTTATAAAATTACAACTAATAAATGCTTAGAATTTATTAGAAAGAAGAATGCTAAAAAACGCTTTTATTTTATGCAGACTATTTTGGGAAATGAAATTCCGTTAGATAAAACTAGTTATTTTACAGAAGTAAACCACCCTGGAATTTTATTAGAAAATCAAGAAAAATCTGAACTTATTTTTAAGGCGATACATACCTTGCCAGAAACTCAAAGAATTATTTTTACATTGGCAAAGATTGATGGAAAAAGTTATCAAGAAATTGCAGAAATTACAGGTAAAACGTTGTCATCTGTAGAATCTATACTGTTTAGAGCAAAAAAAGGATTGCAAGAGAAATTAGAAAATTTTTATAAAAAATGATATTTAAACCAGTTTCTGATTTTTAATTTAAGAAAGCAGTACGTTTTGCAAGTTTTTATAATTTCTTGCATCTAAATAAATAGTAATCGTTTTTTACGAATAATATAAATGAAAAATAAAGAGCACATTAATCAGCAAGTTGCAGCTACTTTTAAAGCCTTAGAGACTATAGAAGAAGTAAAAGTCAATCATTTTTTTAAGCAGAAAGTACTCCAGCAATTAAACAATCAAAAAGAAGAAAAAACGAGCATTTTAGCGTGGTTTACACCCAGCTTACAATTGGCTACTTTAGCTTTAGTGGTGTTGTTAAATACGAGTGCTGTCTTTTATGCTTTTTCACTCCAAGAACAAAATTCAGTGGATAGTTTAGACACATTTGCACAAGAATATTTATTGCAATCACAAACAACGTCTTTATTAAATTAAAAATTATGAAATCAAAATTACTACCTGTATTATTGGTCATTCTTATGCTTCTGAATGGTATCTTAATTTTTATGCTGATTAAAAAGCCACATGAAAATAAAAGACATCCACAAAAACGAAATTTCTTAATAAGGGAGCTTCAGTTTACGGATAATCAGAAGGATAAATTTTTGTCTTTTGATACGCTTCATAGAGAAAATATGATGCGTTTTGATCAACAGATAAGAAAGCAAAAAGATGTAATGTTTAATTCTTTTTCTGAAAGTCTTACAAATATTGATTCTCTTAGTTTACTTATTGGAGAATTAACAAGGAAAAAAGAAGTTGAAGTTTTTCGTTTTTTTAAATCCGTGAGAAAAATTTGTACAAAAGATCAACAGGCTAAATTTGATAAAATTATAAGTAAAGCTTTAAAGGGTGGAAAGAAAGGTCTTCCTAAAGGTAGACGAATACCGCCTCCAAAAGATGGAAAATAACACCTTTTAAAATAAAACTTTAAAAAACCACAAGTTTTTTTGAAGTGATACATCTAAACTACAGAGAGAATAAATTTTTTACAATTTTATAGTTCTAATATAAAAGTAATACAATTAAAATGAAAAAAAATCAATTATTTAAAACACGATCTATTTTACTTATAGCAATAACATTTTTTTACTCTTGCAGCTCAGATGATAACATAGTAGTTAATAGTTCTCCAGCAGCTTTTTCAGTTAGTAATGGAACGCTTACTGAAAATACGGCTACTATTTTTTGGACAGTAGCCATGGATGCTGATGGAGATACTGTAGGCTATACTGTTAATTTAGAAGGTACAGCAGTAACAAGCGAAATTTCGGAATTAACGTATTCTTTTACAGGATTAACAGCAGCAACAAATTATACAGGTACAGTTGTCGCTTCGGATGGAAAAGGAGGAAGTACAAGTGCAGCATTTAGTTTTACAAGTGCAGCATCAATACCAATAATGAATTATGATATTACTTCTATTCTCTCAAAGTTCGACGGAATTGATGCCGTTTCTTATTCCGTTTCGGGAAACACGGTTACTTTTATAACAACAGACTTACCAAATCATACAAGTCCTTATTGGGATACTTCACATTCTTTATATGAAGCTTATAATGGAACAAATTCTAATTGGAATCAGAATCCAAATACTATAGGCGAGCAAAATATTACGTTTACAATGACTCTTAATCCTGCAGAAGCAACGATTAAAAATGCAACTCCTTTAGGACCAATTGGTATTTCTAGAAACGGAATTGTATTTTTTAATCAATATGCAGGTCCAAATAATCAAGCGTTAACAAATGAAATAGATTCTTTTGATCAATGGCTAGGACATCCTACAGGAGGAGCGCTATATCATTATCATATAGAACCAACTTTCTTAACGGATAGTTTTGGTAAAGAGGCATTTTTAGGATTACTTTCTGATGGATTTCCGGTTTATGGACCTCTAGAAAATGGAACTACAATTACGAATGCAGATTTAGATGATTATCATGGTCACACCTCTGTAACTGTCGACTTTCCTGAGGGAATTTATCATTATCATATTACAAATGAAGATCCGTATTTAAATGGAAATGGTTTCTTTGGAACTGCTGGAACGATAACAAGGTAATATCTTGAAAGCGCTATTTTTTCTTTTCTCAATACTATTCTTTATTTCTTGCGATGAAACTCGTAAGGAGGTAAATGATGAAATTATTGTTGAAAAAATCACCATTCCTGCTATTGAAAAAAATAGAAAGCATCTGTTATTCCAATTAAAAAATGGGGTATTATTTTTTGATATAAAACCATTTTCTGGAGTGGTAAAAGAGTTTTATGCAGAGGGTTCTATAAAATCATCGGCACAATATTATCTTGGAAAAAGGCAGGGTACTTATTTTGGATGGTATCAAAATAAGAAAAAATGGTTTGAACGTTTTTATATAAATGGTTTGAAAGCAAAGGTTCATAAAGGTTGGCATAAAAATGGGATGCAAATGTTTGTTTATCATTTTAAGAATACCGGCGTGTATAATGGTAGTGTAAAAGATTGGTATGCCAACGGAGTGTTAGCAAAAAGCTTCAATTTTATAGAGGGTAAAGAAGCTGGAGCTCAGAAAATGTGGGATTTTAAAGGGCGCATTAAAGCTAATTTCTTTACTGTAGCCAATGAAAGACACGGTCTAATTGGTTTAAAAAAATGCGTGAGCGTATTGCATGATAAAAATTAAAAATAAATGAAAATTAAACAACTGCTATTGTTATGTCTGCTTTGTGTTGCTTGTTTGCAAGAACCTCCTATAGACAAGACACAAACGCTTCCTTTTTATAACTCAGAAGAATTTACACCAGAATGGATTCTAAAAAGTGATAAGCAGTACACTCAAATTCATACCATTGCATCGTTTGAGTTTATCAATCAGAATGACAAGAAAATAACAAATAAAGATTTTGAAGGGAAGATTTATATTGCAGATTTTTTCTTTACAACCTGTCCTAGTATTTGTCCAATTTTATCAAAAAATATGGGTTCGCTTCAAGAAACGTATAAAGAAGATGAAAATATTTTATTGTTATCACACTCTGTAATGCCTTGGGTAGATTCTGTAGAGAAAATTAAAGAATATGCCCGTACGCAAAAAGCCATAGATGGCAAATGGCATTTGGTTACCGGAGATAGAGATCAAATTTATAAAATAGCAAGAGCTTCTTATTTTGCAGATGAAGACTTTAAAAAAACTAAAGATAAAAGCGAGTTTATTCATACCGAGAACTTTGTTTTAGTTGATAAAAAAGGAAGGATTAGAGGCGTTTATAACGGGACATTAGCTTTAGATATACAGCGATTAAAACGTCATATAGAAATCTTAAAAAAAGAAAAAATCTAAAACAAACTTTAAAACAATTTAAACCCTTATTAATTACATTAATAAGGGTTTTTTGTTAAAGTAAAGTTAAGGTGCGCAAGTTTAAAACTTAGCTTGCATCTAAAGACTATATAATTCAATATTAAAAACAAAATAAAAATGAAAAATCAATTTATTAAGATCACAACCCTTTTATCAATGCTATTTTTTGTTCTTGTGGCTTGTAGTTCAGAAGCTGAAATTGAAGAAGAAACGCCAACGGTAACTTCTTTACACAGCGCTTTTGCAGAGTTTGATACTAATGAAACAACAATTTATTTGTCTGGAGCCGATGTTGTTATAGAAACGACTGGATTGCCAAATCATACAACTCCATATTGGAGTGAAAGCCATGCACTATATGTAGCACCAACTGTCACAAGCACAGGGCAAATGACACCAACAAGAATTGATACCTCTAATCGAGACAATTCTTCTTCTGTTACAGTATCTACAAGTCCTGATTTAGCAAGTGCAACAACAGCGACAGCATTAGGTGCTATTGGTGTTGCTGTAAGTGGTGCTTATCTTTATAACGATCAAGAAGGTAATGGTGCTTTAGATGCTGCTGCTGGTAGCTTAGATTATTCAGGAGCACATATTGGACCTACTGATTATCATTATCATTTAGAACCTTTAGCTTTCTCAGACGATGATGATACATTAAATGGTATTATTTCGGATGGATTTTTTATCTATGGAAGGAAATGCAATTCAACGGGAACATATCCTATGAATTTAGATGCTTCAGGTGGTCACATGAGTGTAACTCAGCACACAGATATAGCAGAATACCATTACCATATTATTAATGAACTTTATGCTACAACTGGAAGATATATAATTTTTGTAGGACCTTATCAAGGAACACCAAATGCGATTAACTAAGTATATCCTTTTATTACTTTTATGTGTTTTCGGTAGCTGTAAAAAACAGGTTACCGAAAACACTTCTATTTCTTTAGGTAAAGAAATAGCAAATACCCTTATTAAAAAAGAGGAAATAAAATTAGACCCTTTAAAGGGGCAATGGTTTTATAACCAAAAACCTTTTAATGGTTATGCTGTTGTATATGATGAAAACAAGAGTATATCAGAGAAAATAGGTTTTTTTAATGGTAAAAGAGAAGGTCCATATTTTAAATTTTTTAAGGATGGCGCTATAAAAAATGAAGGATACTATATTCAAAATAAACTCCATGGAATAAAATTGAATTATTTTAAAAGTGGAAAAATATATTCAGAATCTAATTATGTGAATGGTCAAAGACATGGCCTTCAAAAAATATGGTTTTTGAATGGACAATTGGCCAAAAGGAAAAATTTAAACAAAGGCAAAGAAGAGGGTTTGCAGCAAGCTTGGTTAGAGAATGGTAAGATATATGTAAATTATGAAGTAAAAAATGGACGTATTTTTGGTATGAACAGAGCC
Organism: Polaribacter sp.; assembly: GCA_047616665.1. Classification (GTDB taxonomy): domain Bacteria; phylum Bacteroidota; class Bacteroidia; order Flavobacteriales; family Flavobacteriaceae; genus Polaribacter. The sequence continues at coordinate 1,266 of JBLHGY010000064.1, read as the reverse complement.
AATTTATGTTATAAACTTAAAAATGAAAAAGTTGAATATGCTAAAAAACAATAATTTACTTTTATTATTATTCCTCATTGTAATTGGATGTAAAGAGAACATCAAAACTCAAGAAGGTAGTAGAGTAGATGCTTTGCCTTTTTTTAATGAGGCATCTTTTACACCAAAATGGATTTCGTCTAAAAGTGCAGCGTTAAAGGGCTTCCATAAAATACCAGATTTTGAATTGATCAATCAGAATGGTGAAAAGGTAACTCAAAAAACATTTGAAAATAAAATCTATATTGCCGATTTTTTCTTTACTACTTGCCCTGGAATCTGTCCTATGATGACAGATAGTATGCTGAAGCTTCAAGAAGAATTTAAAAATGATACAGCTGTTTTATTTTTATCACATTCTGTGACTCCAACAATAGATTCAGTTCCGAAACTTAAAGAGTATGCTTTAGAGAATGGCATCATAGATAAGAAATGGCATTTGGTAACTGGTAATAAAAAAGAAATATATGACTTGGGAAGAAAGTTTTACTTTGTTGAAGAGAATTTAGGCGAGCCCAAAGGAATTGATGCGTTTTTGCATACTGAAAACTTCGTACTCATCGATAAAAATAAACACATAAGAGGCATCTACAATAGTCTTAATAGGGCGTCATTAGCACAACTTATGACTGATGTTAAGGCATTACAAAAAGAATAAATAAAATTTTTATTAATTTTTAAAAAGGTGTATTACTTCTGGTAGTGAGCCTCTTTTTTATTAAATGATATTTACCTCAATTTCTAAAGAAATACCAAATTTTTGCATAACTGTTTCTTGAATTTTTTGTGCAAGGTTATAGATTTCTTTTCCAGAGGCATTGCCATAGTTAACCAAAACAAGTGCTTGTTTCTCATATACACCGCATTCTCCAAAACGTTTTCCTTTAAAACCAGCTTGTTCTATTAACCATCCTGCAGGAACTTTAACCTCAGTTTTAGAAACGTTATAACTAGGAGCTTTTGGATATTCTTTCTGAAGTTCTATAAATTCGGATTTAGGAATCACAGGGTTTTTAAAAAAACTGCCGCTGTTTCCAATTTCCTTTGGATCTGGAAGTTTCGATTTTCTGACAGCAATTACGGCATCAGAAATATCTTTTAAAGAAGGTTTTGTTATTTTCTTTGCTATTAATTCAGATTCAATAGCACCGTAAGAAGAATTTAAATTATGGTTTCTTTTAGTTAACTGAAAGCTTACAGCGGTAATAATATATTTTCCTTTTTCTT
>JBLHGY010000063.1:0-8944 GCA_047616665.1 Polaribacter sp. | reverse complement strand
AAAGAGCTTATTGGTGATGTACAGGCTTTTAAGGCAAACACCAAAGATGAAGTAGAAACATTTAGAATTAAGTTTTTAGGAAGCAAGGGTTTGTTAAAAGACCTTTTTGCAGAATTTAAAAATGTAGCTCCTGCGTCTCGTAAAGATTTCGGTCAAGCTTTAAATACTTTAAAGAAGTCTGCAGAAGATAAAGTTGCAGAATTAACAGATACTTTAGAAAGTAATTCAAGTAATAAATCTTTTTATGGAGATTTAACACGGCCGTCTGAACCAATTAATTTAGGTTCTAGACACCCTATTTCATTAGTAAAAAATCAAATTATTGAAGTTTTTAATAGAATTGGTTTTACGGTTTCTGAAGGTCCAGAAATTGAAGATGATTGGCATAACTTTACAGCATTAAACCTGCCAGCACATCATCCTGCAAGAGACATGCAAGACACCTTCTTTATTGAACAAAATCCAGATATTTTATTAAGAACACATACTTCTTCTGTACAAGTCCGTTATATGGAAGAAAATAAACCACCTATTAGAACAATTTCTCCTGGTCGGGTTTTTAGAAATGAAGATATTTCTGCAAGAGCACACTGTATTTTTCATCAAGTAGAGGGTTTGTATATAGATACAGATGTTTCTTTTGCTGATCTAAAACAAACGCTTTTATACTTTACAAAAGAAATGTTTGGAAAGTCTAAAATTAGATTACGGCCTTCATATTTCCCGTTTACAGAGCCAAGCGCAGAAGTAGACATCTATTGGGGCTTAGAAACAGAAACAGATTATAGAATTACAAAAGGAACCGGTTGGTTAGAAATTATGGGCTGTGGTATGGTAGATCCTAACGTGCTAAAAAATGCAAACATAGATCCAACAAAATACTCTGGTTATGCATTCGGAATGGGAATAGAACGCATTGCAATGTTACTGTATCAAATACCAGACATTAGAATGTTTTACGAAAATGACAAACGTTTCTTGGAACAATTTAAATCCGTTATATAATGAACTATTTTACACAGATTTGGGACGAAGAAAGAGACGATGAATATGCAAGTTGGGGAACCTCTACTTGGTATTTTGAAACGAATACTGCTAATGAAGTTTTAAAACAAATTACAGTTTATAAAAACGGAAAGGTTACAAAATATGATTTAGAGAAGCAAGAAGACGAATTTGGTGGTTTGTGTGAAGGAGCATTAACCATTGATGATTGTGATGGCGATGTAGTTTCTAAAGAAACTTTTTATACCCTTTGGTAAATTATATAGACTCTTAAATAAGTACTACATAGTTGAAAAAAGACATACAAATACCTGAAGTTACCGGTGTAGAAATGGCAATGGTTTATGAATACAACGATATTTATAAAACAGATGACTGGAATGTTTACCTTATGAACAATAAAAGCGTGCCTTTAGAAATGCTTGTAATTGTTTCTCAGGGGTTTTCTGAAACAAAAACAACCTCTTTATTGCGCAAACAACTGGCTATTTTACCCGCAAATTCTTTTGCTAAAATAGAATACATTCAGCCAGAACTATTCAAGCTAAACAACCGTTTTCAAGTTACTTTTTTCGAAGGAAATACATTGTATGAAAAAACATTTCTCTTCGAAGAAAACACGGTTAAAGAAAGCGCTTTGCAGGTAATTAATGAAATAAAAAAGCGTGGTGTTTTAGCAGAGTAAGAATATCACCCAAAAAAACCAATAATTAAATACATAAAAACCGTAACCGCACCGCCAATAAGTGCATATGGTAATTGTGTTTTTACGTGATCTATGTGGTCGCTAGCAGAAGCCATAGAAGAAATAATAGACGTATCTGAAATTGGCGAACAATGATCTCCAAAAATTCCTCCACCTAAAGTTGCAGCAACGATAATAGTTATATCAGAACCGTGCATATTTGCCATTGGAATTGAAATTGCCAACATAATTGCAAAAGTTCCCCAAGAAGTTCCTGTAGAAAATGCAATAAAAGAACTCACTATAAAAACTACTGCGGGTAATAATTCTGGAGACAACCAGCTTTCTGTAATATTAGCGACATAATTACCTGTATCTAAAACCTTACAAGCGTCTCCAATAGCAAACGCTAACAACATTAACAACGCTAACGGCATAAGCTCGCTAATTCCTTTTAACGTTAAAGTAACCGCTTCTTTTGGCTTCATAATACCTTGTATGAAATACATAATCATAGCAACTAATAAAGCGGTAATTACCGCATATAAAACAGAAGAAGACCCAGAACCTTTACCGATGGCTTGTGAAGCGTGATTTAACAAAGAAGATGCGTTTTCAACAGCGCCCCAACCTGTATAAATTAAATTAATTGGCATCATAAAAACCATCACCAAAAGCGGTACAATCATGTTGTAAGCCTTTGCTTCAATTCCTTCTTTTGGCGGAAATGAAGTTACGGCGTCTGAAACCATAGGCTTCGAATTAGGGTTCATTAACGCACCGGTTTCTTTGGTTCTTTTTTCGGCCTTTTTCATCGGTCCAAAATCTTTTTTTGTAAGAATAACAATGAAAACAATGGCAATTGCTAACAACGGATAAAAGTTATATTTAATAGACGCTATCATCACCGAAAACGGTTGTTCTATGCCTTGTGTTAACAACAATCCCATAATAAATGCACCCCAAGCATTAAAAGGGATTAAAATAGAAGATGGTGCAGAACTAGAATCTGCTATATACGCTAGTTTTTCTCTAGGAATTCCTAATTTATCAAAAATAGGTCTGTATAAAGTACCAACAGTTAAAGAACTTATACTGGTTTCTACAAATAAAAGTAAGCCCGTACATGTTGCTAATACCTGAACCATTACCCTGCTATACCCCGATTTCTTTTCTTCTAATTTTACTAACTTTCTGTTTATAATATTAATAAAACCCTCTACACCTCTAGAGTATTGTATAAAAATTAGCAACGCACCCACTAAAGCACTAAACATAATGGTTCTTGTGTTTCCTTTAGATTGAAAAACACTTACCATGCCCTCAATCATTGCCAAGGTTCCTGCTAATGGATTCCAACCTTCCACAATTAACCAAGAAAACCAAATACCAAACAAAAGCGCTATGTAAACTTGCTTTGTTTTCAAAGCTAAAATAATAGCAACAATTGGCGGTATTACTGAAAGAAACCCATATTCCATAAAAAGAAATTTTAATTTGGTTAAAGGTAATAATTTAAATGGCAATTTATAATAGTCATGGCAACAACCGCTATGTTTTTTAATTATAAAAAAGCAATTATTGTGGCTTATACTTAACAATTAAATAAAAAAGGAAAAACAAAAGATGTAGGAGTGTTTTTATAACCGTATCAAAAAGAATACCTTAAAAAGAACGTATTATGTTTCATTTTCGTTTTCTTCAATTTCTTTTGTTAGGTCTAAATCCAATAACACCGGATTTACAATACCGGTGGTTACCACTGTAATTATTGTCATGGTTCCGCCAAAAACAACAGCGGCTACAGGTCCAATTAACTTCGCTGCTAAACCACTTTCAAAAGCACCCAGCTCATTAGAAGAACCAACAAACATAGAGTTTACAGAAGAAACCCTACCTCGCATATCGTCTGGTGTTTTTAATTGTAAAATGGTTTGTCTAATTACCATAGAAATTCCGTCTGCGGCACCACTTAAAAATAAAGCAAACACACTCACCCAAAAAAGAGAAGACAGCCCAAAAGCAATAATACTTAATCCAAAGATAAAAACTGAAATTAGCATTTTCTTACCTGTATTTTTATTTATAGGTATATAGGTGGTTAAAAACATAGTTACAATACTTCCCATAGAAATAGAAGCGTTTAGAATGCCAAAGCCTTCTGGACCAACCTTTAAAACATCTTGAGCAAAAACGGATAAAATAGCAACAGTCCCTCCAAATAAAACGGCAATCATGTCTAGGGTTAGTACCCCTAAAATTGCCTTGTTTTGAAATACAAAACGAACCCCTGCTTTTAAACTCTCTTTGATTGGCTCGCCAATTTTTTTATTTAAAATCGGTTTCTTTTTAATGAAAAATGTACAAATTAAAGACAAGATAACTAAGACAAAAACAAGACACAGTGTTTTATCTACACCAATAATACTTATTAAGAAGCCCGCAGCAAGTGCCCCAGAAACAGATGCGGTCTTCCAGGTACTTGTGCTCCAGGTTGCCGCATTATGATATATTTTTTTAGGAACCAACAAGGCTACTAAAGAAAAAATTGTAGGTCCGAAGAACGCGCGTAAGAACCCGCCAAAAAATACCAACCCGTAAATTGAATATAAAACAGCGTTTACAGACCAACTGGCAATAATGCTTTCTGTGGTTAATAGAAACAAACCTAAACTAATTAAAGAAAAGGCGGCGGTGCAAATGGCTAGCAAGTTTCTTTTTTCTCTTTGATCTACAACGTGACCCGCAAATAAAGCCATTGAAAAAGCCGGAATAATTTCCATTAAACCAATAATTCCTAAGGAAAGTGGGTCTTTGGTAATCGAATACACCTGCCACTCTATAACAATAAACTGCATAGACCAACCAAAAACCAAAAGAAAACGTACGAATAAGAAAATATTAAATTCTTTTATTCTAAGCGCCGCATAGGGATCTTGTTTGCTCATATATTACTTCAGTTTCATATCCATTAAAATGGCAAAAGTTTGATTAATGTCTTTTTCTTTCACAACAATTGTCATTTCATTTGTTGTAGAAATAATTTCTTGTAAAGAAATGTCTGCCCAGGCGAGTTGCTTTAATATAAAATAATAAATACCTGATTGCTCTTGGTTTTCTTTTGGGAGTTTTATTGTTAAAGAAGCCAGTTCTAAAACGTTCGCAATTAAATTCTCTTTTTCGAAAATTTCATTTACAAAAGGTTGTAGGTTTTTACTGGTAACAATATTTGTTTCAAAAATACCTTGAGAAACTGTTAAAAAATAATCTGAACTTTCTGAAGATTTGGTTAAAATCTTTGCAATTTCTTTTAAAAGTGATGGCGTGTTTTTAAAAGTAAAATCACATAAGTCTGACCGTACAATTACATCTCCTAAGTCTAATGCTAATTTTTTAATGTTTTTTCTAATACGCAACTCACTTGCTGGAGACAACCGATTAATTGCCATCATTACCGCACCAACTTTGACATCTTTCTTTAAAGCCTCAGACACTTCTGGTAAAATAATTCTTGCCAAAGAAGAAACGTTTATTAATTTCTCATTTAACGCCTCTTCTATAAAAGGTGTTTTTCTAATAGTCCCTTCTACAACTTCTTGTATTGTTTTCATTGTATTTGTTTAATAAAACATAATAATGTTCAAAATTAAACAATTAATCTAATGTATTCGTCAACTTTTCGAATTCTTTTTTAGCATTTGTATGATTGTACAATACGTTATAAACAGCATTGATAATTGGTGTGTCTGCGCCATTTTCTTCCTTCATTTTAAAAGCGCTATTTATTGCATAATATCCTTCTGCAATCATACTCATCTCCATTTGAGCAGATTTTACAGTATATCCCTTCCCAATCATATTACCAAACTGTCTGTTTCTACTAAAAACAGAATAACCCGTAACCAATAAATCTCCTAAATAAGCAGAGTTATTAATGTTCCTTTTCATTTTGTGTACTTTTTTAATAAAGCGTTTCATTTCTCTAATTGCGTTGCTCATTAAAACCGCTTGAAAATTATCACCATAACCTAAACCGTGTGCAATTCCTGCTGCAACCGCATATATGTTTTTTAACATGGCCGCATATTCTGTACCAATAATATCGTCGGAAATCTTAGTTCTTATGTACCAACTTTTTAAAGAATTGCTCATAAATTCTGCATGCTCTTCATTCTGACTCGCGATTGTTAAATAAGACAACCGCTCCATTGCAACCTCTTCTGCGTGGCAAGGTCCGGTTATTACGCCAATATTTTCGAAAGGAACAGCGTGCTCTTTATGAAAATGTTCGCCAACAATTAAGCCTGTTTCTGGCACAATTCCTTTAATTGCAGAAAAAATTATTTTATTTTCTAGTGGTTCTGTTAAGTTTTTAAGTTCACTCATTAAAAAAGCAGACGGAATTGCGAAAATAAGTACGTCATAATTAGAAACAATACTATTAATGTCGTTTGACAAATCTAACTGATCTGCATACACATCTGCTGCTCTAAGGTATTTTGGATTGTGGTTGTTTTCCTTTATATGTTCTATTGCAAAACCACTTCTCATATACCAACCAACCATGTCTGAGTTTTCTGATAACATCTTTACAATTGCAGTAGCCCAACTTCCTCCACCTAAAACCGCTATTTTTTTCTGATCATTCATCATTCCTTCGTTTAAGCTTCAAAAGTAATAAAATTAGTGTCTAATGATATATCCTAATCCGAATTATTATATTTGTAGTAAATTATTTACTAAAAATGAACGTACAAATTATCAATAAATCGAAACACGCAACACCTAATTACGAGACCGATGGGGCCGCAGGAATGGATTTAAGAGCAAATATAGAAAGTAGTATTGTATTACAGTCCTTAGAAAGAGCTGTTGTAAAAACGGGTTTATTTATAGCTTTACCGATTGGTTTTGAAGCACAGGTAAGACCAAGAAGCGGTTTAGCGGCTAAAAAAGGAATTAGTGTTTTAAATTCTCCAGGAACTATAGATGCAGATTACAGAGGAGAAATTGGTGTAATTCTTGTAAACCTTTCTAAAGAAGCGTTTGTTATAAATGATGGTGAAAGAATAGCACAATTGGTTATTGCAAAACACGAACGCGTAAACTGGCAAGAAGTTACTATTTTGTCTGAGACAGAGCGTGGCGCCGGTGGTTTTGGAAGCACGGGTGTCTAAAAATTATAGTTTTTTATAAATTTGACTCATCTTTCGAACAGCTACGTGTAAAAAATCAAAAGTTAAAAAAACATGAGAATGATAGCTATACCCTAATTTTTTATAAAATTGAAATGCTTTTAATTGGGCATCCATAGCGTCTAGCCAAATAATTTCGTACCCTTTTCTTAGTGCTTTAGCATCTAACCAAGCAAGTAGTGTTTTACCAATTCCGTTTCCTTGTGCTTTTGGGTGAAGATAAATTCTATGCAGTTTTAATTGATTTTCTTTTGATAAACCCGTTAGCTTTTCGTCCCAAATAAATCTAAAGTTACCTATAATCTCATTCTTAAAAAGAATAAAATAATCTTCAGAGTTTTCTTCTAAAAGTTCCTTTAAAATATTCTTTTCACAATACTGTGTGTTTACATACCAATCTCCTTGGTCGGTCCAAAAATGACTGTAAGCCAGTGGATAAATCTCTTTCATTAGTGTGAAAAGAGTTTTAGCATCTGAACTTAAAACTGATTTTAATTGTAGGTTTTCTGTAATATCAATCATCACTTAAATATAAAAAACTGCTATAGATTGATTAATTCTACAGCAGTTTGTTAAAAATATATAGAACTTTTAAAACCTATTCTTGATTTTCAATAGCATCTTTTATTTTCCCTTCAAGTTCGTCCGCTAGTTCAGGGTTGTCTTTAATTAAACCTTTTACCGCGTCTCTACCTTGTCCTAATTTTGTTTCTCCGTAACTAAACCAAGAACCACTTTTCTTAACAATACCCAGCTCTACACCAATATCTAAAATCTCACCCACTTTAGAGATCCCTAAGCCGTACATAATATCAAATTCTGCAATTTGAAAAGGTGGTGCAACTTTGTTTTTAACAACCTTAACCTTTGTACTGTTACCAAGAACCTTATCTCCATCTTTAATTTGTGTTCTTCTTCTAATATCTAAACGCACAGAAGCATAAAACTTTAATGCATTACCACCAGTAGTTGTTTCTGGATTACCAAACATTACCCCAATCTTTTCTCTCAACTGGTTGATAAATATAACCGTACATTTTGTTTTAGAAATAGTACCTGTTAATTTACGCAATGCTTGAGACATTAAACGTGCGTGAAGCCCCATTTTAGAGTCTCCCATTTCTCCTTCAATCTCTGCTTTTGGAGTTAATGCTGCAACAGAATCGATTACAACAATATCTATTGCCCCTGAACGAATTAAATTTTCTGCAATCTCTAATGCTTGCTCACCGTGATCTGGTTGAGAAATAATTAAATTATCTATGTCTACCCCTAAGTTTTCTGCATAAAATTTATCAAAAGCATGTTCTGCATCAATAAATGCTGCAATTCCACCAGCTTTTTGAGCCTCTGCAATTGCGTGCAGTGTTAAGGTAGTTTTACCAGAAGATTCTGGACCATATATTTCAATAACCCTTCCTCTTGGGTACCCACCAACACCTAAGGCTAAATCTAACCCTAAAGAACCAGATGAAATTGCATCTATCTCTTCGGTTACTACATCACCTAACTTCATTACAGCCCCTTTTCCGTATGTTTTATCTAACTTATCTAATGTAAGTTGAAGAGCTTTTAACTTTGCTGTTTTTTCTTTGTCTGCCGCCATTAATATTGCTTGTTTTATTTTTAAATAAGATCGACAAGTTACAAAAATCTAAGATTAATTTCCTAAAAAATAACACTGAAATTTATACTATTTTTACAAAAAGTTTACAAAAAATGAATTCTGTAGTGTATTTAAAAAACGATAATTGCGCGGTCGCAATAGAAAAAGGTGAATTCATTAGTTTTAAAAAAGACGGTGTAGAATACATTCATCAAAAAGGAAGTAAGGGTTGGGGTAATTCTGATATTGAAATGTTTCCTGTTATTGGACCCACTTCTAAAAACAAATATACAGTGCATACTAAAAAAGGAGATGCAATTCAAGATCAACATGGTTTGCTAAGAGAGCTTGAATATATTTTAGTTTCTTCAGATGAAAAAGCAGCTCACTTTATTAAAAAATATCAAAAAAACACTAAAATACATAACAGTAAATTTCCAAAAAAATCTACAG
>JBLHGY010000062.1:0-9067 GCA_047616665.1 Polaribacter sp. | reverse complement strand
ACCTCTTCAAAAGGAATAGATTGTAGCGGATTTACAAAAATGGTCTATTTAATAAATGGATTTGTAATTCCTAGAGATGCTTCTCAGCAAATAAACGCTGGTAAAACAGTGGATGCTAATTTAAATTTTAAAACTTTAGAAAAAGGAGACTTATTGTTCTTCGGAAGAAAAGCAACAAAAACAACAAACCAACGTGTGGTGCATGTTGGTATTTGGCTAGGTAATGATAAAATGGAATTTATTCATGCTTCCGGTAATGTACACATAAGCTCTATGGATGAAAAACAGCCAAATTATGATGAAATAAATAAGCGCAGATACCTTGGTAGCAAACGTTATTTAAACGCAGAAGACCCTCGTATTATTAATTTAAAAGATAAAATAAAATTATAGTTATTGCTTCGCAAAAATTCATACTAAAAGTGCGTTGTTTTCTTTTCTAATATCTTTATTAAAAACTAAAAATCATTCCTTTTATCATAATAAAAAAAAACCTTTCAAATAATTGAAAGGCTTTTTTCTTACAAGAAGTTTAAAACTCTTGACATATCATTCATTTTATAAATTAATATAAAACTCTAAATTTAATTGTTCCTTCAATTTTTCTTAATTCTTCTAAAACAGCTGTATTATATTCTTTATCTAAATCTGTAATTACATAACCTACAGAAGAATCTGTAGACAAATATTGACCGATAATATTTAAGTTATATTCTGCTAATACCTTATTAATTTTCGCCATAACTCCTGGCACATTTTTATGAATATGTAAAAAACGGTGTGCTTTTGTCTGTCTTGGCAAACGAATATTTGGAAAATTTACAGCATCTACTGTATTCCCAGAATTAATATATGCCATAATTTTACTTGGTACAAAATCTGCAATATCTCTTTGCGCCTCTTCTGTGCTTCCACCTACGTGTGGCGTTAAAATCACGTTTGGCAATCCTTTTAAATCTGTATAGAATTCACCATTTTTTCTTGGTTCTTCAGGATATACATCTACTGCGGCTCCTGCTAGTTTTCCACTTTTTAAAGCGGCAACTAAAGCTTCAATATTCACAACAAAACCTCGAGAAAGATTCACTAAATGTGCACCATCTTTCATTTGAGAGATTTCTTTTTCTCCGAAAAAATTCTTGTTAGAAGAATTGTCATCAACATGTAAAGTAACTACATCAGATATTGCCAATAACTCAGATAATTCGTCTATTTTAGTAGCGTTTCCTAAAGCTAATTTATCTTCAACATCATAATAACAAACATCCATTCCTAGTGCCTCTGCTAATATTGATAATTGTTTACCAATATTACCATAACCAACAATACCTAGTTTTTTACCACGAACTTCTCTAGAACCTGCTGCTGTTTTATTCCACTGACCATTATGAATTTCTGTACTTCTTTGAAAAACACTACGCATAAGCATAATAATTTCTCCTATTGCTAATTCTACAACAGAACGCGTATTACTGTAGGGTGCATTAAAAACTACAACACCGTTCTCTTTACATGCTTCTAAATCTATTTGTTTGGTACCAATACAAAATGCACTTACTACCATTAAACGCTCTGCAGCCTCTATGACTCTTCTAGTTACATTTGTTTTAGAACGAATTCCTAGAACATGCACATCTTTAATTTTTTCAATCAATTCATCTTCAGACAAACTTTTTGAAACTGTTTCTACTGTAAAACCATCTTTAGATAACTTTTTAAAAGCATCTGAATGTACGTTTTCTAAGAGTAAAATTTTAATCCTGTTCTTTGGGTATGAAATATTTCTTGGCAAATCATTTACGTATAAAAATTCATCTAAATTAGGAGCAATATGGTCTGCATTTTCTGTTGTTTTTTCTCTTGAAACGTTCTCTGTATATGCAAAAAAAGTGTCTGCTATACCAGCCTCACGAGTAACATAATCGCTATAACCATCTCCAATAACTTGTATTTCTCCTTCTAAATTCATGTCTTTTAAACATTGAATTTTTCCATTGTGTTTCGATAACGGATTGTTGGCGTCGAAACCAATAATTTCTCCGTCTGTTGCAAATTCAAATGTATTTGCAAACACTCTTTCTGAGGGTATATTGTATTCTTTTACAATAGGATCTATAAACTCTTTGAAACCACAGGAAATTACATAAATATTTTCTGCAAAATCTTCAAAAAACGATTTGTTACTTTCGATAGACTTAGAAACCTGCTTTTTTAAAGCATCTACCAAACTACTTAAGTCTGCTTTATTCGCTTTTAAAAGCTGAATTCTTCTTTCTAAGGATTCTGTAAAAGAAATTTCCCCGTCAATACCTAAATTAGTAATATCTATAATTTCCTGAATGATAGCATTCTTATTTGGATTGTTTGTCAACGTTATTTCTGCTAAAACATCTAAGGCTTCTACCTTTGTTAACGTACTATCAAAATCAAAAACATAACTTCTTTTCTTGGTATTCATCTTTAAACCTTGGGTAACTATTTGACTGTAAAGTTACAAATATAGTAGGGCTCTAGAAAGCAAATTTAAAGTTTTGTGATTAATCACGTAATTTAGAGCAATAAGTCTTAAGTTGATAAAAAACATCCATAAAAGCACTATAAATTGTAGAATCCTAAAAGAAGTAAGTACCAAATTATAGGTAAAGATTCCACCCAAAAAGAGCTAAAGTATTTCGGTTGATTCATTTTTGAACGCATTAGGAAAACCAAGATCATAAAAAAGAAAATCATAAATACATTCTTAGAAATATCATTTGCATTAACTCCGTATTCTAGTAATAAAGCAAAAATCAGTATGCCTAAACCCAACCTTTTGGTTTTTTTTATGCCTATTTTCTTAGGAATTGTTTGCAGGGAAATAGCATCATATTGCACATCTCTTATGTCAAAAGGTAAAACTAAAACCACTACAATTAAAAAACGTTGCAAGCATAAAAATAGAACATTTAAAGAAACTTCTCTACCCGCTTCTATCACAGGAAGTAAAACGGTAAAACCTGCCCAAACCAAAGCCACAACAATTATTTTTAGATAGCTAATTTGACGTAAGTTTTTGTGAAACCCGCTTAAAAAGGGAACAGCATACAATAAAGTTAAAAGCGCAAAAGGAGCACTGTAAATTGCAGTTTTTAAGGAAATTTGAGCTCCATAATAGCAGGTTGCTATAAAACAAAAGAAAGAAAAAATCTGAATTATTTTTAAATCTTCTGTAAGACTTCTATGATGTAATTTTGCAACACCTGCATATTTTACAAAATTATACCCCGTAATTGTTGCAAAGAAAATAAAATAATTAAAATACTCTTGAGAATCGAGTTCAAAGTATTGTTCTGTTACTCTTACAAACGCACACACTGCTATAGCTACGTGAATACTCGCATTGATATAAAAATTGAAAAATAATTTAAAAAACTTCATAAAACAAAAATAACCTTTCTGTTGATAACATTTGTTTTTAGTTAATAATTAACCTCAAATTAACTGAATTAGAAGCCTTAATATTTTATTTAATCCTTATTTTTGGACTGTCAAAAAAAATATGTTTTTTGACAGTCCAAATTCAATACTAAATCGATTGAATTCAATCGTTCACAAAACTTAATAAATGAATACAAATTCGTTTCAACGCAGACATATTGGCCCTAATAACGGAGAGCAAGCAAAAATGCTAGCAACTATTAACGCCAAAAATTTAGAACAATTAATTGATGAAACTGTTCCAGATAATATTCTTCTAAGAAGTCCTTTAGACTTAGAACCTGCGATGAGCGAATATGAGTATTTAGGACACATAAAAGAACTTTCAGAAAAAAACAAAGTATTTAAAAGCTACATAGGTTTAGGGTATAATGAGGCTATTATACCAAGCGTAATTCAGCGTAATATTTTAGAAAACCCAGGTTGGTACACAGCTTACACACCTTATCAAGCAGAAATTGCACAAGGTAGATTAGAAGCGTTGTTAAATTACCAAACAATGATTTGTGATTTAACGGGAATGGAATTAGCGAATGCGTCTTTGTTAGATGAAGCTACAGCTGCTGCAGAAGCAATGACATTGCTATATGACGTTAGAGAGCGCGCTAAGAAAAAAGCAGGTGCTCATAAGTTCTTTGTTTCTAAAGAAATTTTACCACAAACAGTATCTCTTTTACAAACACGTTCTACTCCTATTGGTATTGAATTAGTAATTGGAAATCATGAAGACTTTGATTTTACAGACGATTTTTTCGGCGCAATTTTACAATATCCAGGAAAATTAGGACAAGTATTCGATTATGAAAATTTTGTAGCAAAAGCGAATGAAAATAATATAAAAGTTGCTGTTGCAGCCGATATCCTATCCTTAGTAAAATTAAAAGCACCAGGTGAATTTGGAGCTTCGGTAGTCGTTGGTACTACCCAGCGTTTTGGAATCCCCTTAGGATATGGTGGACCACATGCGGCCTTCTTTGCAACTAAAGAAGCTTACAAAAGAAGTATTCCGGGAAGAATAATTGGTGTTACTAAAGACTTAAACGGAAAACGCGCTTTGAGAATGGCGTTGCAAACCAGAGAGCAACATATTAAAAGAGAAAGAGCTACTTCTAACATTTGTACAGCTCAAGTTTTACTAGCTGTTATGGCGGGAATGTATAGTGTTTTTCATGGTAAAAACGGAATTCAATTTATTGCAGATTCTGTGCACCATAAAACCATTACACTAGCCAATACTTTAAGTACTTTAGGAATTGAACAAACCAACACTTCCTATTTTGATACCATTTCAGTGAAAGCTGATTCTCAAAAAATAAAAGCTGTTGCTGAAGCAAATAAAATAAACTTCAATTATATCGATGATAAAACTTTATCTATTTCAATCAATGAAACTGTTGGTTTAAAAGAATTAAATGCTATTATCGCCGTTTTCACAGAAGCTTTAAATTTAAATACCACATCTATTTCTGCTATTATTGAAGGAAATGCAATTCCTGAAAACGCGCAAAGAAACACTTCTTTTTTAGAGAATAAAATTTTTAACACGTATCAATCTGAAACAGACATGATGCGTTATATTAAAAAACTAGAGCGCAAAGATTTAGCCTTAAACCATTCGATGATTTCCTTAGGTTCTTGCACTATGAAATTGAATGCAGCATCAGAAATGTTGCCTTTAAGT
Organism: Polaribacter sp.; assembly: GCA_047616665.1. GTDB lineage: Bacteria > Bacteroidota > Bacteroidia > Flavobacteriales > Flavobacteriaceae > Polaribacter. Next base: position 3,909 of record JBLHGY010000062.1, on the reverse strand, counting down.
AATCCACAATGGGGAAATATTCACCCTTTTGTGCCATTAGACCAAGCGGAAGGATATCATGCAGTTTTACAAAAACTAGAACATCAATTAAATATTGTTACTGGTTTTGCTGGTACTTCTTTGCAGCCAAATTCTGGCGCGCAAGGAGAGTTTGCTGGTTTAATGACTATTAGAGCTTATCATTTATCGAATAACGATGCGCATAGAAATATTTGTATTATTCCTGCATCAGCCCATGGTACAAATCCAGCTTCTGCTGTAATGGCAGGTATGAAGGTTGTAGTTACTAAAACTGCAGAAAACGGAAATATAGATGTAGATGATTTACGGGAAAAAGTGGCGTTACACTCAGAAAACTTAGCAGCTTTAATGGTAACATACCCATCTACTCATGGAGTTTTTGAGAGTGAAATTCAAAATATCACCAAACTTATTCATGATAATGGCGGTCAGGTGTATATGGATGGCGCAAATATGAATGCACAAGTAGGCATCACAAATCCTGCAACTATTGGCGCAGATGTTTGTCACTTAAACTTGCACAAAACATTTGCAATTCCTCATGGTGGCGGCGGTCCTGGAGTTGGCCCTATTTGTGTTGCGCCGCAATTAGTTCCTTTTTTACCCTCAAATCCTATTATTAAAACAGGTGGCGAACATGCAATTACTGCAATCTCTGCAGCACCTTGGGGCTCTGCTTTAGCTTGTTTAATTTCTTACGGATACATTACAATGTTAGGCTCTAAAGGCTTGACAGATTCAACAAAAATGGCAATTTTAAATGCAAATTATATCAAAGAGCGTTTAGACGGATATTACCCTACTTTATATACAGGAGAAAAAGGGCGTGCAGCGCACGAAATGATTATCGATTGTAGGGATTTCAAAAACAACGGAATTGAAGTTGTAGACATTGCAAAACGTTTAATGGATTATGGTTTTCACGCACCAACCGTTTCTTTTCCGGTCGGAGGAACTATGATGATTGAACCTACAGAGTCTGAAAGTATTGCTGAACTAGATCGCTTTTGTGATGCCATGATTTCTATTCGTGAAGAAATTAAAAACGCAACGAAAGAAGACGAGAACAATCCCCTTAAAAATGCTCCGCACACACAAGAAATGCTAACTGCAGATGATTGGACATTGCCTTACACCAGAAAACAAGCTGCTTTTCCTTTAGCATATATTGCAGAAAATAAATTTTGGCCAACGGTTAGAAGAGTCGATGACGCTTATGGTGACAGAAACTTAATTTGCTCTTGCAGCCCAATTGAAGATTACATGTAGCAAGGTGTTGTTCTGTTTAAAAATTAAAACCGCTACCAAAAGCTGATCTTGTTTCAGAATTTGATAACGGTTTTTTTTTATTTTTATAATTTCACTAAAAGTGAACTACTTTTTTTCTAAATGCTCTTCAATGTCCGCAATATGGTATTGCAATGCCTGTGCAGAAATCTGTATTTCTTTTATTAGTAAAGCCAAAGAAATAATGAGTAAAATAAGTGCAAAACCGAATAAGTAAACGGCTATTATTTGCTGATTTACGTAAATTAAAAACATCGTTAAAACACAACAAAGTAAACTAGAGATTCCAAAAATCTGCATCCACCTAGTTAAATTTAAACGTATTTTTAAATTTTTAATTTGCCGTAAAAGCGATGCTTGTTTTCTCTCTAAATAAATATCATGTAAATTTCTAATTACAGCTGCATATGCCAAAAATCGATTGGTATAGGCAAGCATTATCAATGAAATTGCAGAAAATAAAAGTGCTGGTGTTGTAAGTGTGAGTTGCTCCATAATAGAGAACAAAATTAATTAATATTTTCTACTTTAAATATATAATTTAAATTTTCTGTATTTTTGAATGTATGAAAAAGATAATCTACCTGATAATCGTTCTTTTTAGTTTTATTTTAAATGCTCAAAAACTACACGAAAAATTTGTTTACCTTGAAGATATTGCACCCTCTATAAGAATAGAACTGCGTTATTTTTCGAGTAACAACTTTATAGGAAAACCGATAGATGGTTATAACAATAACTCTTTAATTATAACTAGGGAAACCGCTAAATCTTTAAAAAAAATTCAACAAGAATTATTTCAAAAAGAATTGAGTCTAAAAATATTTGATGGATATAGACCACAGCAGGCGGTAGATCATTTTGTAAGGTGGGCAAAGGTTTTGAAAGACACCGTGATGAAAGCCCAATATTACCCAAAAATTAAAAAAAATAGCCTTTTTAAAAATGGTTATATCGCTTTAAAATCAGGACACTCTAGAGGAAGTACCATAGATTTAACGATTATAAATATAAAAACAGGCCAAGCTTTAGACATGGGAAGTGCCTATGATTATTTTGGAATACAATCTCATCCTTTATACCAGAACATTTCAAAAAAACAAAAACAAAATAGACTGCTTTTGCGCAACATAATGTTAAACCACGGTTTTACCCCTTATGAAAATGAATGGTGGCATTTCACACTAAAAAAAGAACCTTTTCCAAATACTTATTTTACGTTTCCAATAAGTAAAAATTAACAAATTCTTTAGGCTATCATTTTAAATCAGCACTATATTTGCTTTAAATTAATAGTAATTTATTCTCCATGAAACAAACTATTCAAATATTTACTTTTGTATTCTTTTTATTCGCTTCAAGCACGCTTGTTGCACAGTTAGATAAAAGCAATGGAGCCAATGATAAAGTTAAGATAAAGGCATTTGTATTAAATAACAATAAAGTAGCAGAACAACCGACATCTATTAGCTTAAACGGAACTGATGGGTTTAAAAAAGCCTATGACGAGGAGCAAGAAAAGTTAAAAGAGCAACAAGCTGAAAAGGCATTTGAGAACAAAGGAATTATTACGAAAGAACTTGCTAGAAAAATTAAATTTCAAAAGTTTATTGAAAAAAACACGCTCCAAATACCTATGATTGATAAAGATATTGGTGTATTCAGTACTAAATCTAAAAACATATATCTTAATGCTTTTGATTATGGAGAAATAGATGGTGATAAAATTACAATTCTAAAAAATGGCAAACCTTTTCTAAATGAATTCTTTTTATTTAGCCAACCAAAAACGAAAACAATTGTCATCCCATTAAATGAAGGTTTTAATCTAATTGAAATACTTGCAGTACATGAGGGCACTCTTAGGCCAAACACCGGAGCTTTCACTTTATTTGATGATGAAAAAAAAGAAGTTTTTTCGGATTTATGGCAACTCGCAAAAGGAGCAAAAGTAATTGCCCATATTATTCGAGAAAAAAAATAACTACATCGTTTGAGTTAAATGTCTAAAATCATTTTTTTTTATTCTATTTAAAACAACTATTTTTGTCTTAAGATTGATGCAATTAATAAGAAAATAAAACAAATAAACAATTATCATTAGAATGAAAAAAATAACTAAACAAACCTATCTAGATTGGTATAAAAACATGTTTTTCTGGCGTAAGTTCGAAGACAAACTTGCCTCTGTTTATATCCAACAAAAAGTAAGGGGTTTCTTGCATTTATACAATGGCCAAGAAGCTATTTTAGCAGGTGCATTGCATGCAATGGACTTATCTAAAGATAAAATGATTACTGCTTATAGAAATCATGTGCAGCCAATTGGTATGGGAGAAGATCCTAAAAAGGTGATGGCAGAATTGTATGGTAAAGTAACAGGCACTTCTAAAGGAATGGGTGGTTCTATGCATATTTTTTCTAAAGAATTTCGTTTTTATGGAGGGCATGGAATCGTAGGTGGACAGATACCATTAGGAGCAGGTCTTGCATTTGCAGATAAGTATAATGGTAGCGATGCCGTTACATTAACTTGTTTTGGAGACGGTGCAGCAAGACAAGGTTCTTTGCATGAAGCTTTTAATATGGCAATGTTATGGA